>CAYGIB010000103.1:0-1326 GCA_964349735.1 uncultured Oscillospiraceae bacterium
ATTACCCGGTCGGACTGATGGATTTAGCCGTGGACGGCGCCTCGATACTAAGTTGGATGCCGCGTGAAGTGATTGAAAAGGATAAGGAATTTCTCTCCGGATTGAAGGAGAAGAAGCTGTATCTGTCGGAAGCGGACTGGACGGCATTTTTTTCCAGGGTTCGGGATTCGATGGTATCATCAACCGGATTAACGACAAGCGAATCTTCCAATCCCGATTCCTCAAAAAGCACTCCCGAAGGGCAAACATTGGCGGGCAATGTTAAGGCTATATCCGCGAAAGAAATTTCGGATGCCTTAATTCGTCACGATCTTCGGGATGAGCTGAAAGCAGAATCACTGATGACCGTGATGTACAATCATAAACTCTTGCCGCTCAAGAATGTGAATATTCGAGGAATCGTATTCGCCCCCGATTGCTTTGACGGCGAATTGATCGACATGTATCCCAAGCTAATGCGTAAGCTTTTGATTGGCTTGGCTTCCGTTTTCGGGCCGAGGGAAATTGAGGATCAACAGGTGGTTCCTTCATTGATTCTGCTTCAGATTTCACCGGAGAATCTGGACCCCCTCAAACCGAACCGATTCATCGAACTAAATGAAACATTGGTTTCCATTCGACGCAAATTCCCGATGCCCATCGGCATCATGGGACAGCATGACCTCTTGCTGCCGCGCAAGACGAAGTCCTTTACAGTGGGACAGAGGCTGGCTTCAATCGCTTTGGGTATTCACTTCACGCCCAAAATGCCGTCCTCGTCTCCGGAATGTGTCGAGGTTGAAATCATAGCGAATAAAGTGATGATGACCTTTGACAACACCGTTGACGGCCTGTGGCTGGCGGAGAACGAATCCGTTCTGCGCGGCTTTTCGATTTGCGGAAAGGATCGGGTATATGTTCCCGCAAACGCCAAGATTCTTCACGGAATACGCGTGATGGTTTGGCACGACGATATATCCGAGCCGGTCGGCGTGACTTACGGCTACAGTCCTGTGCCGCATCTGGCCACCTTTCGCAACCGGGCGGATTTGCCGGTTCTCCCGTTTCGCTTCGACCGCGAGAAATCGGTCTATGTGCCGGACTTAACCTTTGCCTCCTGCGATCAGCTTGAGATAATTGCAAAGACCTCCTGGGACAAACCGTTTGAACTTCTTCCCGTCTACAGGACCGTGAAGGGAACATGCAACATCGAGTCGGAGGTTTTGAACAAGACCCAAGGATCGGCCTCTTTGCACCTGAAGTACTCAACGGAGAACAGCAACTTTGTCTTTGGCCCTGTTCTGGATTACGTCACGATAGTTGCTCCGCTGGAGTTGACTGAGTTTC
>CAYGIB010000103.1:1336-6807 GCA_964349735.1 uncultured Oscillospiraceae bacterium
TGACAATCGAGGGGTTTTCGGGCGAGGCAACCATTCAGGTGGGATTACGGTGGCAGACACTGATTCTGGAGCATTCCGGCGAGAATACACTGAGACCCGACAACCTGGATTTTCGGCTGTTCGACATAAATAAGAGCGGAGAATTATATGTGGACAACATTCGCTTTCTTCGCTAAGACATAATCGGACAAACGGAACTGAATTCGCGGGTTTACCGGTTCTGTGCAATCGAATCAATCGTTCTGCTGAAAAAATTGACCCGCATGGATTATTCATGAATAGGAGTGAGGCAAAATGTTTGAGGATCTTCTTCCGGCGGTTGAAAAAAGTATTCTCGAAGCTGCCGGTTCGATACCCGTTGTGTTTGAGGGAATTGAGCATTGCTTTGAGCAAAGCACGCCGGTGCCCGAGTCCAGCCGACATACGTCTCACGAGCTCCTGTATCTCCGCTCGGGGAAAGCGGAGCTGACCATTGAGGGGAAAACGGTCCCCTTAGACAAAGGAACGACAATGGTTATCCGTCCGAATGTCAACCATACCATCCGCGTAGTCAGCGGACAGGCCGATATGGTCGTCCTGTATTTCGGTTTTTCACAGGATATAAAGGAAGCGCAGGAGGCTTTGCGCTTGAAGTCGCCTAACGCACGGCTTGATCCGCGAGATCGCAAGACCGGACCGTCCACCTCCCTTTCTTTGCACGAGGTCTCCGCAAAGCCGTTGGAGCGTTTTCTGGATTTTGCCAGCGGCCAGGACGGTGAGGATAAGCAAAACGCATATTTTCTGACCGTATCCGGGCGAAGTCGGGAGGACATCGGTGATTTGGTCGAACGCATCATGAAGGAAAGCGCGGGCGATTCATACGGCAAAGACCTGATGATGCAGTTTCTAACGATGGAATTGCTTGTCGCACTTTCCCGCGCACTGCGGGAAGAGTGGGAGGAATCCTTGCGTGTACGCCACGGAAAAGCGCGCGAATTGGTTCTCATCGCCCGGGATTATTTAAAACAGAATTTTAATCGCGGCGTCTCGGTTGCCGATGCCGCCGCATATGTTTTTCTCAGCCAGGGGTATTTTACACGTGCTTTCCGAGACGAATTCGGAACGAGTCCGATGAGTTTTCTTATGAAGGAGCGCGTAAGCGCGGCATGTAAACTGCTTGAACAACGCGAAATCAAAGTCAGCGGAATTGCAACTCAGGTCGGCTTTTCGAGCCCGCAGAGGTTCAACGTGGCTTTTCGAAAACAAACGGGAATGACCCCGGTTCAGTACAGAAACCAGATGTTGAAGGAAGAGTGACAGGCGGAAGTTGCTACAGAGAAAAAAATATTATGAGAAACGAGGTGTCGGCGATGAACCGAGATAACTCCGAACTGAAAAACAAAGAAGCGGCAATCGATTTGCAGAGGATAAGAAACGCCGTGACAGAAATCCTGATTGCCATCGGCGAGGATCCGAATCGACCCGGTATCGTTGAGACGCCGGACCGGGTTGCCAAGATGTACGAGGAGATATTTGCGGGATTGCACCGTGATATTCAGGAGGACATCAAGATATTCATCGAGGATAATAACGATGAGATGATTCTGATCGGAGACATTCCTTTCTACTCTATGTGCGAACACCATCTTCTACCTTTCTTTGGCAAAGCGCATGTGGCGTACGTTCCTAGAAAAGGTAAAATTCTCGGTCTGTCAAAGGTTGCCAGAATCGTGGATACTCTTTCGCGAAAACCGCAGCTTCAGGAACGGCTGACCTCGGAAATCGCAGACACCATTCAGACTGCCGTAGATGCGGATGCCGTCTGTGTTGTGATTGAAGCGGAGCATCTGTGCATGACAATGCGCGGAATCCGGAAACCCGGATCCAAGACGGTCACCTCCGCGATGCGGGGAAGATGCCGATCGGATGCCCGGACCCGCGCAGAGGCGCTCGCACTCATAAACCGACCGAGGTTGTGAAGAAATTCATGAGTGATAAGTCTGTATTTGAATACCAAGCCGGCACATATCGACTTCCGATGGGAGCCAGGACATACGTCATGGGTATCATCAACGTGACTCCCGATTCATTTTCCGACGGGGGGCGGTATTTTTCTGTTGACAAGGCCGAACAGTATGCCATGCGACTCATTGAAGACCAAGCAGACATGCTGGATATCGGCGGGGAATCGACTCGACCCGGACACACACCGGTGAGCAAAGAGGAAGAAATTGCGCGAGTCGTCCCGGTCATCCGCAGAATTGCGCCCGCTGTTGGTGTGCCGATTTCCGTTGATACTTCCAAGTCACAAGTCGCTTTTCTGGCCGTTGAAGCAGGCGCCTCAATCATCAACGATATCTGGGGACTTCGAAGGGATTCCGACATCGCCCGGGTGGGTTTCGATACAAAGGCAGGCTTGGTGCTGATGTTTAACGCCACGGATCCGTCACTGATTGAGAATTCCGGGGATATCGTAGCGGATGCGATAACATATCTGTCTATGAGCATTGAAATAGCCTTGCGAGCCGGGGTGAGCGAAAATCAAATAATGCTCGATCCCGGAATCGGCTTCGGGATGGACCACAGACAGTCCTATGAATTAATCAAGGGCATCGGCAGAATCAAGGAGCTGGGCTTCCCGGTGCTGATCGGCCCTTCACGCAAGAGATTTATCGGCGCAGCGCTCGGTAATATACCGGTCGAACGCAGGGATACGGGAACGGCCGCTGTTTCTTGTATCGCAGCCTATCTGGGAGCCGATGCGGTTCGCGTACACGATGTAAAAAAGGTTGTTCAATCACTCATCATTTCGGACATTCTTTCTGACAAACGTAAATATGAGGAGGTATGAAAATGAAAAAGTCGGTTAAAAAGTATCGAAACCGGATCATTCTTCAGGGAATGCGTTTTTTAGGGACGACCGGCCTCTTTGAGTTCGAACGCAATAAGCCTCAGCCGTTTATCGTAAATTTGACACTGTGGTTCCGCGAAATGACTGCGGGCAGAACCGACCTCTTGGAGGACACCGTCGATTACGGTCTTGTTTTCGCGGCGACTCGGGAAATCGTCGAGGGTACGCGTTTCGATTTAATCGAGGCTTTGGCCGAGAGCATTGCATCCGAAATATTGATTCGATTCCCGTCGGTCGATGCGCTCGATGTCTGCGTTCAGAAGCCGGAAGCACCTGTTGAAGGGACGTTTGAGTATATGGGTGTCCGCATTTTTCGCGAGCGCATCGTTAAGAAAAGCGAAGAGACGCGATGAGTCGGGCGTATTTA
This sequence comes from uncultured Oscillospiraceae bacterium, assembly GCA_964349735.1. Lineage (GTDB taxonomy): Bacteria > Bacillota > Clostridia > Saccharofermentanales > Saccharofermentanaceae > JAAYCT01. The sequence goes on from CAYGIB010000103.1 coordinate 4,594, forward strand.
TCAATGGGCAGTAATATGGGCGACCGATTAAGCTTTCTCCGGGAGGCAATCCGACGCTTGGCGGAACTGTCGGACGTTAATATCGAAGCGATTTCTCCTGTCTACGAGACGGAGCCCTGCGGATTTTCGGCACAGTCGGATTTTCTGAATTTAGCGGTAAGAATCGATACCGAGCTTACACCGGAGCAGCTTTTGGAGAAGACCCAAAGCATCGAGCAGGAGTTGGGGCGGATACGTATGCGGCGATACGGACCGAGAACGATTGATATTGATATTCTGATTTTCGAAAATCAGGAACGAAACGACGAACGTCTTTCCCTGCCGCATCCGAGGATGCACGAACGCGCTTTCGTTTTGGTTCCGCTGCGTGACGTAATGCCGGGAATGAGAGAAAAGATTCCGGAGGGTCAGCGCGTTTCATATTATGACCGGATTGAACCTGCTGAACCGTGTTCGAGCGCTAAAAATTCAGCGGGCAGGAAAGAGCCGGAAACACGGTCGGTTGAAGACAATGAAAAAACAGATATAATAGGAGAGTGCAAAACCGATTAAGGAGGATTCGAATGAGCGAGAATACCGGTAACAGAGAGAATCAAGGGAAACCGAACGATAGAGGATCGGACGAAAGCGCACGACCCGGCAGAGAGCCCGGTCGGGACGGATTTCGGAACCAGCAGAGAAGGAACGGGGTAGGATCACAAGAAAGAACCGGCAGACCTTCTGCCGGTAATCGTACGGTTAGCGGTCAGGATGCGGGCGAAGCACGCTCCGTACCAAATCCGAACAGCCGCGATTATTCGCGCAGAGATTCCGGTTCTGATGGCCGCCGTAAAGGCGGTCAGCGTCCCGGCCAACCGATGGCACAGGACGGCAATACACAGAACAGAACCGCTCCGGCGGGTGGAAACAAGCATATCACCCGGGAAATTCGTCCCGAAGACGCTCAGTCGAATCCGACGGTCGGAAACAGAGATCATCGAAATAAGGGCAATAACCCCAACTTCGACAAACGAGGAAACAGAAACGAAATCAGACCCGAAAGGCGCAGTGAACCCAAGAACTGGAGCAGGAATATTAGAGCCGAGGAAACCAGCGAGGATATACGCAAGGACAACGAGCGCATCGAAAAGGATATATGGCTTGAAATTGCGGGAATCCACACTATGAAGCTCGATTAATCTTTCGGGGGAATCCGGTGAACACGAGCGACGGGGAAGAACGTAAATCATCTGACATATTTTTCTCTCAGATAGCATCCGGCGGAGAGCGAGAGATTGGATTTCACGTGCCGGGCCACATCGGGGCCCGGTTTTTCGATGATTTTGATTGCCGTCGTCTGATTGATACGGATACCACAGAGCTTTCTTCCACAGATGATTTACACGACCCGAAGGGGCCGATTCTGGAATCGCTCCGGTCGGCTGCGGAAGTATTCGGAAGCGAATACTCATTTTATCTTTGCTCGGGGACGACAACGGGACTTCGGATTATGCTTTCTGCGGTGTTGGACGAGTCCTCCGTGCTTCTTCTGCCTCGGCCGGTTCACCTGTCTGTCGTTTGGACATTGGGTATTATCGGTTGCAGATATCTTTTTCTGCCGGGCGAACCTCCCGAATCCGACATCTTGTCCCCGCTTTGCATGCCCGACTTGCAGGAAACGGACAGATTTCTCTCCTCTCATCCCGAAGTCACAGATGTATTTGTCACTTCCCCGGACTATTATGGTCGCTGCGCAAATCTGTCCGAACTGGCACGGGTCGTCCACGGATATCATTGCCGTCTTCTGGTCGACGAAGCCCACGGTGCCCATTTTGCGTTCGGAGGCGATTCCTTTCCTCCAACGGCGATGCGAGCCGGAGCGGATATTTCCATCTCGAGCCTTCATAAAACCCTTCCGGCGCTGACACCGGCTGCAATTCTAAATGTGTCCAAAGAAGCGCACCGAAGCGGACGGGTCATGAAGCAACGGATTATGGAGGGCCTTGGGGTGTTTGAAACCTCCAGCCCATCCTTCATGATTGCCGCATCGGCCGAGCTCGCAATCAGCCGCATGAAGCACTTGGGACCGGACGCCTTTGAGCGGGCTGCAGATCGTGTTCGTCGATTGGTCGAGGAGCTGAACAGACTGCCCGGCGTATCGACTGGGGATTCCGGCGATTTACATGAACGCGATCCGCTTCGCCCTGGAGCAACTGACGATGAGCCGGCGGGCCA
>CAYGIB010000104.1:0-6786 GCA_964349735.1 uncultured Oscillospiraceae bacterium
CTTCTATCGGTATCGATTGCCGTACGCGAGCAAGTACAGAACGGCGCAAGCGACGACAAGCACATCGAAAAGGAGATCGCCGCCGAGATGGTCGAGGATGAGATGAATAAGCTCGTCGAGCTCAAAGCCATGCGAATCGGCTATATCGTCGCCGGCTTCGGATTAGTCGCCGCACTGATATACGCCTACCTGGGCTTCCCGCTCGCCGTCATGATGAATATCATGTTCATCTCTTTCTGCGCGGGGTCCCTTCTGGATGGAATCAGCCAGCTATACTTCTACCGAAGGGGTGTCACGCATGGGTAAGAAGAACTATGAGATCACAAACAACATCCGCACGCTCCGATTCTTCGCGGGAGAGATGACACAACAGCAGTTGGCCGAGAAAGTCAGCGCATCCCGTCAGACGATCATCGCCATCGAAGCCGGAAAGTACTCCCCCTCTCTGGATCTTGCGTTCCGAATCGCGGATGCATTCGGGCGCCCGATCGGCGAAGTCTTTGAGTACAAGAAAACAGAGGAGTAAAGATATGAAAGTAATGGTCTACTCGAAAAGAAACGCCCCGCCCGCCATGCGGCTCACTGACATTGAAAAGCCGGTCCCAACCGCCGACCAGGTCCTCGTTCGAATTCACTCGGTATCCCTAAACGCCGCCGACTACCGCTCCATGCAATTGGGTATCGGCCCCAAAAGCGGCATCCTCGGTGCCGATATCGCAGGTCTTATCGAGGCGGTCGGACCGGATGCGGGAAAATTCAAGGTCGGCGACGCGGTCTTCGGTGACCTTTCCATCGTAAATTTCGGAGGACTCGCAGAATACGTCACGGCTTCGGAGAACATCTTTGCCTCAAAGCCCGACTCGGTATCCTTCGAAAACGCGGCCGCCCTTCCGATGGCCTCACTCACTGCTCTTCAGGGCCTTCGTGACAAAGGCAAAATCAAGCTCGGGGACCGCGTCCTGCTTGTCGGTGCTTCCGGAGGTGTTGGCTTGTATGCAATTCAGCTGGCCAAATACTTCGGCGCACACGTGACCGCCGTCTGCAGTCCGGGAAATGCAGAAACCGTAACTGCCCTCGGAGCGGATGATGTTATCGATTATACCCGGACTAAGCTGAGTTCTCTCCGGGGAAAATTCGACATTATCCTCGCAATCAACGGAAACTACTCGCTCCTCACATACAAGAAGCTCCTGGCATCGGGCGGTATTTGGGTTGGTATCGGCGGCGCTATCTCTCAGTTTATAAGGTTTCTCTTTCTCGGCCCGCTTCTTTCCCTTGGAAAAAGGAAAATGCGAATTCTTTATACGAAGCAGAGTACCGAGGACCTGGCGTTCGTCATGAAGCTCGTCGAGGAAGGCCGGATCCGGCCGGTCATCGATCGGCGGTACTCGCTCCAGGAAGCCGCAGATGCTTTTAAATACATAAGCGCCGGGCACGCCCGGGGAAAAGTTGTCGTCAACGTAATCTCTTAAGAACCGCTCCGGAATACTCCGTCGCAAGGTACTTTTCGGGGGGGTTAGATCGAAAACGCTTTTCGAAAACGAGATCGGGCGATTGCGTTTCTGTTCATGAAACTCACTCGCCCGATCCACTGCATCACTCCGTCCGTTCTATCTAAATATCGGGAATCGTATGATAGGAATCTCTTTGGCCGTGATCGCATGCCAACTCTTTGAGCTTATTCACCTGCTCGTTGGTTCCGAGAACGATCATGGAATCTCCCTCGCGCAAGACCTTGTTGGGTCCGGGATTAAAGCTCATTTGACTTGAGTTTTTATCCTGAAGTGCAAGAATGACCAGTCCCGTCTTGTCCGGAATTTTCGCGGTCTTCAATGCCTTCCCGATCAATTCCGATCCGCCGAATATGACGACATCCTCCAGATCGAGAACCACATCCCCGACGTGCGTAATCATGTCCAGAAATGAAATGACCGTGGGTCGAAGCATAATGGCCGCCATGCGGCGTCCCCCGATTTCGTTGGGTGAAATCGTCCGGTTCGCACCGGCCCTAATGAGTTTCTCGTGCGAATGATCTTCGATTGCTCTCGAAATAATATATAGTTTCTTGTTCAGAAAACGCGAAGTCAATACCGTAAAAACATTATCCGCATCGCTCGAAAGGGAGCAGATCAGCCCGCGTGCTTTCATAATGCCCGCTTCTAACAGTGTATCCTCGTCCGTTGCGTCGCCGAATATTGTCATGATGTTACGCTTCTGCAATTCATCCACCCGCTCACGGTTATTATCAATAACGACAAACGGAACCTTGCTCTTTTCAAATTGCCGGATCACATTTGCGCCGGTTTCCCCTGCACCGCAAAGGATACAGTGATTGGAAAGCATATTCATCTTATTTTTCATCCTCCTTTTCTGAAAGATCTGGTTTATATTGCCGTCTACGATAAATGATGCAATGTTTGTAAAAATATAACCGACAAAACCGAGTCCGAGGAAAATAAGAATGATGGAAAACACTTTTGCTTCCGGTGTCATTACGGCGATTTCTTTATATCCGACTGTGGATATTGTAATGACTGTCATATATAACGCATCCAGAAAAGAGACATGCAACAACTGGCCATATCCAATGACCCCAATGGATAATATGGCGATGAAGGCTACAAAAGTATAGATCAGCTTTTGTCGGCTTTTCATGGACACCTCGAAAGAAGAGCTTCTCGTGTTCGCAGGTTTTTTATGGGGACTCTGCTGCTATCATTGTAGCAAAAATCCATCTGCATTGGCATGGTTCGATCTGTATAAGTGCGTAACCGTAATCTGTGTGCGGTGCATAAGCCGAACACCGAGGATCGGGTGTGTGGGACGGAGACGGGGCAGTACCAAAATTTTCCGGGAAAAAACGACGGATCGCCGGGCTTCTCTCTTTACCGATTTAGTCTGTTTAGATCCAGGTCGTTTCGATGGATGAAGCGGATCGAGGACGAAGCGGAATCCGGAATATGTATGTTCGGGAATTCCTGTTGTCGGATTGACTCTTGAGGATTTTTTCGAGGACTGGCATGAATTAACCCCTCAACCAACGGTCTTTACATTTCGGACACGGCGTGTATTTCGAATCATCATCAGGAGCGCCGCGGCCAGCAACAAGAGCACGCCGATCAGTGCGGCAATCTCCCAGCCGTCGGCGGCCGAGAAGCTCCCGTCGGACAGCTTCAGAAGCGGAGAGAAAAAGTAATACGTCGGAAACAGCTTCTGGATCCAGGCGGGAATCGTCGGGAAAAAATTGAGTATGGCCGGAGCGTACATCAGGAGCATCAGACTTTGGGTCAGGGTGGTGACCGACTTCATATCCTTCGAGACAAATCCGATGATGCACCCAAGACTCGATGCGGAAAGGGCGACAACAGCAAGTACGATCATAAGAGGCGCCGTATTCACTGAAAGGCTCCGGTTCAGGATAAGAATCATCAGGCCCATCAGGAAGCTGATGAGGCCGCCCAGGAGCATTTTGGCGGAGATGACTTCATACGGGGTAACCGGGGCGGAAAGCAAAGCCTGAAGTGTTTTATGCTGTTTATCGTCGATCAGGGAGGTGGCCGGGATAAAGATTCCGCCCATCATCACGGCGATGAGCACGACCAGCGGAAGCAGACGGAAATACCACGGTACGATATTCGCGTCACCCATCGGCTGCGTCCGGATGTTTACAATCGCTTCGCGATCCGTAAACGAGATGACCCCCTTCTGAAGAAGAATGAAAGCCTGTACGCGCCGTTGAAGCGGAGAAGAGCCGGCGATATAAATCTTCATATCCCCCGATTCCCCGGATTTTACGACCGCGTCAAAGTCCCCGGAAAGAATAATCGCCATGTCGAGTTTCCCTTTTTCGAGCATGGAGATGATCTCCTCCTCGCTTGAAAAACGACGGACCTCGGCGTTTGCAAAAAAAGACTCCACGAGAGCGGACTGTTCGTTATGAAGGAAGCCGACTTTGGGGTTGCCGATGGCGGCCTGGCCGAAAATCAGGTAGATGATGAGCCACAGGCTGAGCGGCGCCAGAAACAGCTGAAAGACCAGAAAGCCTTTAAGGCTCATCTTCAGATCGTGAAACAGCAGTATGGAAACATTTCTCAGCGACATTGTACTATCCTCCGAATACACGAAAATCCTGCGATCAAGACGGCTGCGGATATGACGCTCAGCGATACGATCTGCAGTGCGGAGTCACGAAAGGTGTTCCCCCGGTTCAGGAGTTGTTGGAGACTATCCGCTAGCATATAGGTCGGAATGACCCGCATCCATACAGAGAGCATCCCCGGGAACATCACGCCGAAAAGCGGAACGACCATAATGATCATCGCAAAAACACCTTTAGAGACAAGTGACATCATATCGTTCGAGTATGCGGCCAGTAAAACCGAAACCCCCGTGGTGAAAACCGCTCCGGCGAGAATGACCCACAGAACGGAAAGGACTTGTGCGTTCAGCGCCCCGACCGCCGCAAGGAAAATAATGATCTGAATGAAGATGACCGATATTCCCGAAAAGCTCTTCGCAAACAGGAACTCACCCATGCTGACCGGTGCCGCGAGAACCGCCCTAATGTTGCGGCTCTCCTTTTCTTCGACCAGCGATATTCCTAAGGTAAAAACCTCCATCACCAATAAGAGACTGACCATAAGCGGAACCATTTGCTCTTTGAACGGGACAGTTTCACGGAGAATATCTTCTCCGATAAAAATTTCTTCGGTCTTTATGTGAAGCGTTGTATCTTCCGTACGGTAGGTCATCTCACTGAAGACAATCTCCAGTATAAACTCTATTGAAGCGACATATTCGTCGACCAGTCCGGGGGCCGTGTACAAGACGATATCGGCCGGTTTTCCGTCTGCTATGTCGCTCCATATCGCTTCGGTTATGATGATTCCCGCAGAGAGATCTCCTTTTCGAACGGCGTCGAGCAGCTCATTTTCAGATGCCATTTTCCGGTAGGTTATTGCCTCCGCCCCTTCATCCCATGCCTTGAAAAATGCCGACGCGTCCACCTCGGAGAACACCGCAATCGACGGCTCCTCCGTCTCGATTTCTGCGGGCAAGACATAATAGAGGCCGATGAGGGCCGCGAGCAAAGCGACCCCGAACATCAGAAAAATCTTGTTGCGAAGGAGAATCGTATATTCCTTCTGTAGGAGCGTGAAAATCGTACTTGCGTTCATCCGGCAAGCCCCCTCCCGGTGATCTCGATGAAAATGTCCTCCAGTGTCGCTTCCTTGCTGTGAACGGTCAGCACCTTCCGGCTCTCGAAAACCGCGCGAAGCTTCTCGCCGACAGAAGTCTCATCCATCGGAAGTTCGATTGTCTCTTTGCCGTCGGTACCGCTTGCCACGTCGATCAGGAGTCGCTTCTGACCGTGCTGCAGCTTCAGGTGATACGGTGTATCGAGCGCGGCGATTTGACCGGCATTAATGAACGCGACCCGGTCGGACAGCTTGTCCGCGTCGTTCATGTCGTGGGTCGTCAGCACAATCGCCGCGCCGCGCGCCTTTTCCTCCAGGATGATGTTCCGCAGAGCCTCCGAGGAAACCGGGTCCAGTCCGCTCGCGGGCTCGTCGAGGAAAAGAACGTCCGGCGTGTTGATCAGTGCGCGCGCAAGCATCAATCGTTGCTTCATTCCCTTGGAATATTTGGCGACTTTCTCGTTCATCCGGTCGCCCAAGCCGACCTTATCGAGCAAGCGTTCCGGCGAGAAGCCTTCGAGTCGATAAAGCTTTGCGAAAAACACCAGATTTTCCTTCGCCGTCAACTGCTCATACAAATTGGGTTGCTCAAAGCAGACACCGAAGCGGCGCTTCACTTCCTTTTGGGATTTCCGGACATCCATGCCGAGAATTCTGGCCTGGCCGGACTTGGGCGGCAGTTCACCGGTCAGCATCCGGATCGTGGTCGATTTGCCCGCGCCGTTCGGACCGAGAAGGCCCAGAATTTCTCCCTTTTGGACAAAAAAACTGATATCCTTCACTGCTTCTATATCCCCGTAGGAGTAGACCAGATTCAACGCCTCCACCAACTTTTCCACGTTCGTTCCTCCTTCGATTACCTAGCCATATTTTCTCAAATAACCATTGTGCTTCTTTAGCAGACCACTCGGGATGACTCTGTTTCCTATGAATCGCCGATCTATTTGACCAGCAATCCGTGAAAAAACAGCGTTCGCAGTTGCCGGTGAAGTTCGTTATAGTCCGAAACAGCCGTCTTCCAGCTTCCGTCGACGGCAATCTCGTTCAGCTTCTCCGCCGCCAGCCAAATCAGATCGGGGGATATATCCGTTCGGACCTCGCCCCTGCTTCGGGCAATCTCGATGTTTCTGATAAACCGTTTCTTCATCTCCCCCATCGTCTCTTCAAAAGAAACAATATCTTCAATGAATTCGCTGTTCATTTTGGACATAAACTCAATGCGCCACGCGGTCATACGGTCGATTTTTTCCGGGTACGAGATATCCATCTCGATGATTTCGTCGTATTTCGAAAAGCCCTCGTTCATTAGCTCATCCCGGATGTGCCGCACAACGGCATCCTTATTGGAAAAGTATTTGTAAAAGGTCATCTTGCTGACCTTCGCCTTCGCGCAGATTTCCTCCACGGTCACTCGCTTGACGCCGTGCTTATAGAAAAGCGCCTTGGCGGTCTCAACAACTCTGTTGATTGGGGGATGAGCGGAAGTTGGTTTATTATTATTCATCGGATTGTCTCCTGTCCGGCTTGTGGCGTATGACTTACGAAATATCTTATGTTATACGAATATTGTATTTATAATAACTATACG
>CAYGIB010000105.1:0-6702 GCA_964349735.1 uncultured Oscillospiraceae bacterium
CTATGTATCATAGTAAATGAGGGCCGGGCGAACCGGAAAATTTGCCGACGCCGACTCCGGGAGGCTGACTATGATAAAAAAATTTTCCATGCTTTTTCTTGCTTTGCTGATTGCGGTATCGACTCTGTCTTCATGTTACGAGGACAGGCCCGAAAGCACACGGGTCTCCGAAGACCTGTCCGCGGCCGAATCCACGACACAAATCCCGACGGAAGAACCGACGGAAGCGAGCATGACGATTTCGGCGGAGAAGGTCGTTTTCGATGAATATGAGCCCTATATGGACATTTGGAGGTGCTCTTATCTGATTAACCCGGAGAAGGCCCGTGTGTTCGATGACGATATCCGGGACGGCCTTCTGGCACACGACAAATTTGACGAGGTAGAATTGCCCGCGGGCACAATTCTTTCGGATCTCGATGAATTTCGCCCGGATCTTGTCTTGTATCCCGGAAAAACGCTGTTTATCCTGGCGGATGATCGTTGTGTCTTTTTCGAGCAGAGCGCTTCAGATATTGGAGAACTCCGTTATAACGGAAAGCCGGTTCCGGAATTCCTGGGCACAGTGAAAAGTGATTATGAGTATTTCGAAGGCGAGACGACGGTGGTTGAGAATTATGAATTGCTGCCGAACACTTCCCTGGATTCCTCCATTGCACCGCAGAACATAATCGTAAATGTTGATTGGAACGGAGACGGAAAGACCGATATCATCACGCGCGAGTGCGCGGACGCGAAGCGGACGTGGGAACAGAAGGTCTGGTTCACAGACGGAGCGACCGGGAAGAAAACGGATATAACGGATCGCTTCGCTCGGGATGAAAGCGAAGAGTATGGCGGCATTACCGATTATGTAATGCTCTTTCAGGATGAAAAAACCGGCCGTTACGCACTGATTGATTGCTTTGACACCTGCAGTTGTGACTATTCGATCTTTGTCTATTCGTATGATCCCGGAACAATCATCAAATATGACGAGACGGGCGGGGTTTTCGTTTACGAGGACGACAAAATGTACGTGGATGACGGAAGCTATATTTTCGGCAATCTGACATCGATGCGGACTCCGTTGGTCTTTGACGGCAAGCGCGTTTTTAGAGATCCGAACGTTCAAGAGTATTGGTGGTTAGCCGCCCTGAAAGCGGAAGAAACCGGGGATGCGCTTCCGGACTATTTCAGTTACACATTGAAGGACGTGTCCGTCGAAAAGAAGACCGGAAGCGGATACGAGGAGCATGTGATTCCGGCAGGTATCGCGGTTTTCCCCCGGTATTTTCGATGGGATGAAGGAAAAGGGAACGAAAGCGGCTATCTGTATTTTGTCCTGGCTGACGGAAGCGATTGCCGTATTGGCTTTGAGACAGAAAGCGAATGGTGGGCCTGCACATTTGACGGTGTCCCGCAAAATGAATTGTTCTTCTGCTCATGGGGCGGCTGACTGCGCTTCTGAGCCCTGTTCAAACGTAAATAGAAACGGGCGATGTCGGAGGACCGGCCTGCGCGGGAATCTTGAGGAAATATTCTTGACGCGATAGTCCGCTTGTACTTGCGTACAACGGATTATACAATGAGCGAAGAAGATTGACTCTGACCCCACGAGAGAGTGCCCAGGATGTCGATAATTTGCGCAAACAATATAACGTTCTCCTATGACGGGAGTTACGGGAATATTTTCGAGAATGTAAGCTTTCAGATCGACAGCGACTGGAAGCTCGGTTTCATCGGGCGAAACGGTCGCGGAAAGACGACTTTTCTACGCTTGCTTCTCGGTGATTTCTTGTATTCCGGCAGCATTCAGTCGTCCGATAAATTCGAGTACTTCCCGTACGAAGTCGCAGATAGGAGTCGGAGGACATATGACGTGATGGCAGACATTTGCCCGGAGTGCAAGGAGTGGCAGATCAAGAAAGAAATCTCTCTTCTGGAGGTTTCCGAGGAGGCCCTGGAGCGGCCGTTTGAGACTCTGTCGGAGGGAGAGAGGACGAAGGTGCTCCTGGCGTCACTTTTCCTTATATCGCACCGGTTTCTTCTTCTGGACGAGCCGACCAATCACCTCGACGTCGACGCTCGAAAAGCGGTGCGCGACTACCTCAAGGGCAAAAATGGATTCATCCTGGTCTCTCACGACCGCGACTTGCTCGATGCCTGTGTCGACCATATCCTTTCGATAAATAGGACTGACATCGAGGTTCAGAAGGGCAACTTCAGCTCCTGGTGGGAAAATAAGAACAACCGCGACAATTTCGAGCAGGACGAGAACCGGAAGCTCATACGCGAGATCTTCCGGCTCGGCAAATCTGCCGGGAGAACCGCCGGGTGGGCGGACAAGGTGGAAAAGAGCAAGCACGCTCCTGATAATAGTCGCGATAAGCCCAATTTTGACAAGGGCTTCATCGGCCACAAGTCGGCCAAGGCGATGAAGCGTGCCAAGAGCATCACTTCTCGACAGTTGGCCGCGGCGGACGAGAAATCAAAGCTTCTCCACAATATTGAGCGCTATGACGACATTAAGATTTCTCCGCTTCCGTTCCACAAGGAGCGTATGATTGACGCCGCGCATCTGTCCCTGTTTTACGGGGAGTTAAAGGTGGTTGATGATATATCCTTCACCATTCATGCCGGGGACCGGGTTGCCGTTACGGGCAGAAACGGCAGCGGGAAGTCGAGCATATTGAAACTCATTTGCGGGCAGGAAATTTCACATAAAGGAACACTCAAGGTCGAAAGCGGCCTGATTATATCGCTTGTTTCGCAGGACACGTCGCATCTTTCGGGCAGTATCGATGATTTTGTACCGAAGTTCGGGCCGGACGGCGCTCTTTTTCGAGCGATACTTAATAAGCTCGACTTCTCGCAGGAGGAATATAATAAGAATCTCGAGGAGATTAGCGAGGGACAGAAGAAGAAAGTACTGATCGCCAAAAGCCTTTGCGAGAAGGCGCACCTGTACGTATGGGATGAGCCCTTGAACTTTATCGACATCTTTTCGCGCATGCAGATTGAAAAAATGATACTCGCATATCAGCCGACGCTTCTTTTCGTCGAGCACGACGAGGCGTTCCGGAGAAATATCGCAACGGAAACGATCAAATTGTGATCTTCGGGATTGATAAACGAAAAATTATGCAGTACCATGAATAAATATAATTTGCAGGAGGAGCCGGCATGATGATTCGGAAGATGACGATCGACGATTACGAAGCGGTCTACCGGCTCTGGCTCGGGACGCCCGGAATGGGGCTCAACGATGTCGACGATTCTCGTGCCGGCATTGATAAGTATCTCCGGCGAAATCCCGATACATGCTTTGTCGCCGAGGAGGACGGACAAATAGTCGGCGCGGTCCTGAGCGGTCACGACGGACGACGCGCCCTAATCTATCACTTGGCGGTGCGTGAAGACATGCAGCGCAAGGGTATCGGCAAGAAGCTTCTGGACGAGCTCCTGATCGCACATCAAGAGGAGGGCATTCAGAAGGTTGCGTTGGTCGTCCTTAGAAATAATGAGAAGGGGAATGCATTTTGGGAAAAGCAGGGGTTTGCGAACCGGAAGGACCTGGTGTACCGGAACCGGCAAATTGGCGAGTTCAACGGGTTTCATACACAATGAGGCCCCCATGCCAGGCTTTCAGGCGAACGGAGAGCTTCCGGGGGTGGTTTCGCCTCGAATAATTTTTCGATATAATGTAGAAACAGAAATTCCTTATATACCTCGCATCAGATAAAATGAACCCTGTTACCGTAGAATTTCGGTGCGGAAGGAAGAATGAATGAATTACGCTTGGATGGACGAGTACTGCCTCTCGAAAAAGGGCGCACAGAAGGATTTCAAGGAAGAGTGGAATGCGACCCGATATACCATCGGGGATAAAATGTTTGTACTGCAGGGAGGCGACAAATACGGTAAGCCCATTGCGACCGTTAAACTCGAGCCGGAGTTCGGTCGTTTCTTGAGGCAACAATACAAGGATATTGTGCCCGGTTATTATATGAACAAGGAACACTGGAATTCCTTGTATCTCGAGGGTGATGTCCCGGACGACGTTTTCAAAGATATGCTCGATCAATCATACGATTCAGTACTTTCTTCATTGCCCAAGAATCTTCGGGCGAATATTGCTGAGTAAGTCGCTCGGAGGATACGGTGAAGCAAGGATTGTACAAAAAGACGAAGCGAATACTCGCTGTGATTACAGGCATATTCCTGTTTATGGGCATGATTGTGCTCTTGAACTTCTTTCCGACCTTTCGAATGGAAACAAACGGTATGCGCCGGATGGAAGGGGAGCACGTTTGTGTTTTCTATGAGACATGCGATGAGGCCGCGAAGGATGTGTTCTCCGCGGCGGAGTCCCGGGCGGCGGGGATTGCGGAACGGTTAGGGCTTGCCGAAGGGGAGCAGATCAACATCTATATATATGATAAACAGAGCACGATGCAGACCAAAAAATACGGCCTGATCGGACCGCTTCTGGGTCTGAACTGGTACATCGGGGACAACAGGGGAACCAACGTGATTCTTACTTCGCCTCAAAACCCGGGGGCGGAACATACATATCAGACTGTTAAAGACGCCGCGCTTCATGAGATGGTTCATGCCTTTAACAGTATCCTTAATCCGCAGATGCCATTGTGGATTAACGAAGGGCTGGCACTCTATCTTTCAAACGGCGATCCTTATGATCCGACGACTTTCGGATCTTTCTATGTACCGACATTTCCGGACATTCAGACCCGGAACCCGATTCGGTTTAACGAAATCAACGGATATATGCTGGCTCATACATACATCGAATACATCGAGAGCGAATACGGTTGGGAACGGGTACTGACTCTGGCGCGCACGGGAGACTATGAAGAAGCCCTCGCGAGGTCTGCCGAGGAGATTTATGACGAATGGGTCATCTTCCTTAAAAATTATGATTCATAGACACTGACCGGAATGCTGTCCGTTCCGGTACAGGGGCCGAGTATTTTCATGATTCGTTTGTACGACGCATTCATGGTGCTTTCGTCGGTCAGATAGAATTCCGGATCGGTCATTGCGGGGATGACCGGTATGATGTAATGCTTCATTCCCGGTCCTCTCGGAGTTCGAACAACAAAGGTCGGAATGTATTCTCCTTTTTCGATTCGGACTCCGTCCGCTGTTTTCAATAAGGTTACCCGGGCGATCATGCCGTCCTGGGTCTTTCCGCTCGTTCCGAGCGTACCGAATGCCCAGTTCCCGAAAAAGTTGCCGGTGGAATAGTAAACGAGAGTTTGATTTTGGTTTATCCCGGAAGTAATTACTTCGATTTCCTGAAGCACATGCGGGTGGTGGCCGACGATCAGTCCAACGCCTGCGTCACAGAGCATAACCGCCATTGCGCGCTGCCAAGAAGCACTGTGTGTGGTGTATTCCGTCCCCCAATGAATCGACAGGCAGATGAATTCGGCGCCCTCGCGCCGCAGTCGCTCGACGTCGTCAATTATTGCGGCAAGGTCCTTTTCAAAGGCAGCAGCACGGTTCGGATTAAAGGAATTAATCAGGGGGTCTGAGCCCTCCGGCAGGGGAATGCCGTTGAGTGCTTTTCGAGTACGTGTACCTATGGATTCGAAGCTGTAGTTTATAAGACCGACCCGGATTCCGTCCAGTTCGACAATCGCATCGATGGCGGAGTTCTCGTCCGGTCGCGTACCGATTACCGTAAAGCCTTTGTCACGGAGAACCGTCGCGGTGCGCACAAGTCCGTCATAACCCTTGTCGATACAATGATTGTTGGCAGTACACAGCACACGAAATCCGGCTTCGTACAATGCGTCCGCAATATCGTCCGGACCGGAAAAATGCGGGAATCCGGTATATGGAGGGCCGGCCAACGTTCCCTCGAAATTGCCGATCGACAGGTCGCTTTCGGAAAGAATCGGGCGGATGTATTGAAAGGCATAGGAATAGTCGTACTCCGCCGGTGATTTCCCCGGATTGGTTCGTCCTCCGTCCGTAACCGCCTTATGCATGATGATGTCCCCGACGATGTCGATCGTGACGCGAATATCAACAGGCTCGGCAATCGGATCGGTCGGTAAAGGGCCGGGAATTGCCGTCGGAACAGTCTTTTCTGCGCCCGGTGGGGGCGGCGTCGGTAAAATCGCGGACGATTCCCCGGGTGTCGCAGTCGTTTCTATACGGGAAGAAGGAGATGCAAAAAGATTGCAGCTTGAAAGAAGGCCGACAACGGCGAATGAAAGTATGAATGAAAAGATCCATTGACGACGCATCGGCGTTTGCCTCTTTCTCTCGAAAATCAGGCCGTTGCAAATTTCATTCCAATAATGATTATGCGTCGTAATAAAATGGAATGCAACCCCTTTTCTTCATTTATTGCCGACACGGCGAAATTGCTTGCTTCCGGGTGCCGTCGACGTTTACAATAAAGCTAAAGAAAGTTTGCTAAGGGGTGGTATGAAAATGCAAGCAGTGAATCCCTTTTTGCCTTCCTGGGAGTATATCCCCGACGGAGAGCCGCGACTGTTTGAAGGCCGCGTCTACCTCTACGGTTCACACGATCGATTTAACGGCTATACGTATTGCCTGAACGATTACGTCTGTTGGTCCGCCCCGGAGAAGGATCTCTCCGACTGGCGTTATGAAGGAGTAATTTACGGACTGGCGGACGATCCGCGAAACAGCGACGGCGATATGTGCCTGTACGCCCCGGAC
>CAYGIB010000106.1:0-6668 GCA_964349735.1 uncultured Oscillospiraceae bacterium
CGGAATACCGTGCACTACCTCGTCGTTCAGAGAAGTGCATATTGATGAGGGAAAGGGAGGCGAACCGTAATTCAGAAACGACGGGACCGCGCCGTTAATTCGGATCACTTCATCGGCGATTCGATCGAGTTCCCACGTGCTCACTCCCGGACGGACCGCCTTTTCGATTGCGGATAAAGCCAGCGCAACCACCCGTCCGGCTGCCTTCATTTTCTCAATCTCGGTTTGATTCTTCAAACGAACCATTATTCTTTCGCCTCAAAAAGGATGCCGCGTTCCCTGAGCTTCTCTTCCAATTCAATCATCGCCGGCTCAAGTCCGGTGGAATTGTCAATTTCTACGATTAACCCACGCTCCCGGTAGTAATCCTCAAGCGGGCTGGTTTTCTCGTAATAGGTCCGCAAACGACTAAGAACGGTTTCGGCCTTGTCGTCTTCTCGTTGAATAACCTTGCCGCCACAGTTATCGCAAACACCCTCGACAAGCGTCGGATTGAAGGTCAAGCCGAAGCCGGCTCCACATGCTGTGCAAATACGCCGTTCGGAAATACGCTGAATGATCAGCTCGTCCGGAACGCAAAGACTAACCACTGCTTCGATTTCGCGATCGGTTTCTTCCAAGATGCGATCCAATGCTGCCGCCTGAGCCATCGTTCTTGGAAAACCGTCCAACATGAACTGCTCCGCGCAGTCCGGATGGGATAGGCGATCCTCCAGCATTGAAATCGTGACAGAATCCGGAACCAGCTCACCCTTTTCGATATAGGCGTGAGCGGCTTGTCCCAGCGGCGTATCCTCTTTGATGTTCGCGCGAAAAATATCGCCGGTCGATATATGAGCTACTCCATACTTCTCGTGAAGCGCTAATGCAATCGTTCCCTTCCCGGAACCCGGAGCACCGAGCAAGATTATTCGCATGGTACAAATCCTTTCTTCGCGAGCCGTTCGCATCCGTAGCGAAGCCAATTCGTAAGGTTCGACTGAAGCATAAGACCGCATACGGCAAGCACTGGCTTCCCGCATGCGGTCGTCTGAAGCTTTGCAAGTGGTCTTTCTGACACAACGTGCATGTTCTGCACCCCCTTGTACCGATGCAAAAGCATCAATCAAGGAACCCTTTATAATGGTGTGTCACCATCTGCGATTCAATTTGTTTCACCAAGTCGTTGGCCACGCCGGTCAAAATAAGAACCGAAGTTCCGGCAAACCAAACGTTGGGGAGCCCCGTAAACTTTCCGATCAGGGTCGGTACCAGAACAACGATCGCGAGGAATAATGCGTCCGCCCAATTCAATCGTCCGGCGGTACGGGCGATAAAATCCGACGTCGGTCTTCCCGGGCGTACGCCGGGTATGTATCCTCCGTTTTTCTGGAGGTTGTTGGATATCTCAATCGGATTGAACTGAATCGCCGAATAGAAGAAGGTGAATCCGATAATCAACAGGAAATTAGCCAAGTAATACCACCAGTGCTCCGAGGGGTCTCGCAGCGCGTTGACGAAGGAACTGTTGCTATTCGCAAAGAACATCGTCACGATGGTCGAAGGCAAAGCAATCATTGACATGGTGAAAATGACGGGCATAACGCCGGCTTGATTGACCTTGAGCGGAATGTATGTGTTCTGTCCGCCGTAGACCTTGCGTCCGATAACCCGCTTGGAATACTGGATCGGCATCCTGCGCTCGGCATTCTGAACGTAGACAACGAAAACGATGATTGCGACGGATGCAAGCCCAACGACGATAAACAATCCGCCGCCGGCAAGAAAGCCGAGCACCGTGTTCCTGATGCTGATGAAGATATCCATCGAATAGACGTTCACCTTGCCGAAAACGTCCTGCGCGTATACGAACAATTGCTGAGCCATCTGCGGAATGCGCGTCACGATACCGGCAAAAATGATGAGCGAAATACCGTTACCGATTCCCTTCTCATTAATCCGCTCTCCGAGCCACATAATGAATGCGGTACCTGCTGTGAACGTAAGGATAATGAGCGCGGCGTTAAGAGGCTTGGGAAGATATGCCGTCATCGCGGTTCTTGTCGCATAACAGAAAACGGAAGCCTGAAGAAGCGCCAATCCGATGGTCACGAAACGGACAATCTTCTGAATCTTCTTTCTGCCCGTCTCGCCTTCTTTTTGCATCCGCTCCAAGGCCGGAATCGCGACCGTCAGCAGTTGCATGATAATTGAGGAGTTGATGTACGGAGTGATACCCATGGCAAATATGGTAGCAGCAAAAAGACTGCCGCCGGAAATGATGTCCATGAGTCCGCCGATTTGTCCCCAGTTCCGAACAAGATCCGAAAAAATCTCTCTGTCAATTCCCGGCGAGGGAATCAACCCGCCGATCATATAGATCGCCAAGATAAAAAGCGTATATAATAGCTTTTTTCTTAGATCCGGAACGCGGAAAGCGTTAATCAAGGTATCGAACAAACCCTTCATCATCATACCTCCAGAGCCGTTCCACCAGCCTTCTCAATCTTTTCTTTCGCCGGACCCGAGAAGGCGGTTGCTTTAACGGTTAATTTTTTGGTGAGTTCGCCATCACCGAGAATCTTAATCCCGTCGTTGACCTTCGGGATCGTAAGTAACCCGGTATTGCCGAGAAGCTCAGCGTCGACCACGGTTCCGTCCGCGAAATTCTCGAGTTCACCCACATTAATTTCTATGTACTCCTTCGCGAATCTCGTATTGTTAAAACCGCGCTTCGGCAGGCGCCTGTAAAGGGGCATCTGTCCGCCTTCAAAGCCCGGGCGGACACCGCCGCCTGCTCTCGAGTTCTGGCCCTTATGCCCGCGGCCGGCAGTTTTGCCGAATCCGGAACCAACTCCTCTACCCTTGCGAACGGGTTTCGCGTTTCCGCCGGAAGTCATTTCATTAAGTTTCATGCTGCGTTATACCTCCATCAGACTTCTTCGAATGTAATGAGATGGGCAACGTTGCGCAACATTCCACGTATCGCATCGTTATCCGAATGAACGACACTTTGTCCGATTTTACGAAGGCCAAGAGCCTTGACTGTAGCGCAATGATTCTTATTGGAACTGTTGGTGCTTTTCACCAGCGTGACCTTAAGTTCAGCCATTCTCGAAAACCCTCCTACTTCTTCATGCTTTCGACGGTCTTGCCGCGGAGTCTTGCGACATCCTCTATGGATCTCAACATCTTAAGTCCCTCGATTGCGGCGTTAACAACGTTATTCGGGTTGTTGGTTCCCAATGACTTGGTTCGGATATCCTTAATCCCGGCCAACTCGCAGACCGCACGAACCGGTCCGCCGGCGATAACGCCGGTACCTTCTCTGGCGGGCTTCATGACAACTTTACCTGCTCCGAAAACTCCGAAGGTTGCATGAGGGATTGTGGATTTACTGATCGGAACCGTAATCATATTCTTCTTGGCGTCTTCGATTCCTTTGCGAATCGCATCCGGAATTTCGGCTGCTTTTCCCAAGCCCTTGCCAACGTGTCCGTTCTCGTCTCCGACGATAACCAGCGCCGCAAATCGGAAATTTCTACCGCCCTTAACGGTCTTCGAAACACGACCGATATGGATGACCTTTTCTTTAAACTCCGTTGTGCTCGGATCAAAACCCATATTCATAGTTCCTCCTACTTAGAATGTCAGGCCGGCTTCGCGTGCCGCCTCGGCCAAGGCCGCTACGCGACCATGGAAGATATATCCGCTTCTGTCGAAAACGACCTCTTTGACGCCTTTATCAATCGCGCGCTTTGCAACCAACTCGCCGACCGCACGGGCACCGTCTTTATTAGATCTCGAAGATAACTCTGTTTTGATATCCTTGTCCAACGTCGACGCGGCGGCAATCGTCATGCCGGTCGTGTCGTCTATGACTTGCGCGTACATATGCAAATTGCTTCTGAATACGCACAATCTCGGGCGAGCAGGGGTGCCGGCGATCTTTTTACGAACGCGTACATGCTTTCTCCTGCGAACTTCATTCTTGTCCGGTTTATTAATCATGCATCTGTCCCCCTTCTCTTATTTCTTCGCCCCGGTCTTGCCTTCTTTGATTCTCAAGACCTCATAGGAGTACTTAATTCCCTTGCCCTTGTAAACATCCGGCACTCTGTACCGGCGTATTTTCGCGGCGATCTCTCCGACCAGCTGCTTGTCCGCACCCTTAACGATGATCTTATTTTGTGCCGGCACCTCAATGGTAATCCCCTCCGGCTCGAAAAATTCGATCGGGTGGGAATACCCGAGATTGAGCACCAGTTTATTGCCATCCTTGGATGCTTTATAACCGACGCCGTTCACCTCGAGGATCTTCGAAAAACCGGTCGACAATCCGACAACCATATTATTAATCAAGGACCGGGTTAAGCCGTGAAGCGCTCTGTGCTCTTTTGCATCCGAGGGACGGTCGATTGTAATGGTGGTTCCTTCCACCTTCACCGTCATATCCGGATGAACGTTCATGGACAGCTGCTCGCCCTTACTCTTAACGGTAATGGACTGGCCATCCATAATGACCTCGATCCCGTCGGGGATCTGAATCGGCATTCTGCCTATTCTGGACATCTTTTTCTCCTCCTGCTCTTTAGATTGCGGCGGGGGATGAATCCCTCCGTCTTTTCAGAGTGTCCCTTTTCTTATTACCAAACGTACGCGATTACTTCTCCGCCGACACCTTGGGAACGGGCTTTCTTGTCTGTCATAATCCCCTGAGAGGTCGATACAATCGCTACACCCAAACCGCCCAAAACCTTGGGCAGATTTTCTTTGTCAACATAAACGCGCAAACCCGGCTTGGAAATCCGCTTAATACCCTTTATAACACTCTTGCGAGCCGAGTATTTGAGCGTGACTTTGATCGTGCCCTGCTTGCTGTCTTCGGCGCACTCGAACCGGCTGATATATCCTTCATCCAAAAGAATCTGAGCGATTGCCTTCTTGATGTTGGATGACGGAATCGCGACCGTCGCGTGACCGGCCGTGCCGGCATTGCGAATTCTGGTCAGCATATCTGCAATGGCATCTGTAATCTGCATACGTGTTCCTCCTCGCTATCGTTTACCAGCTGGCCTTGCGGACGCCGGGAATTTGTCCCTTATATGCCAAATCGCGGAAGCAGAGACGGCAGATACCATACTTGCGAATGTAGGCGTGGGGCCTGCCGCACAGCTTGCAGCGGTTATGCTGCTGCGTCGAGAATTTCGGCGCCTTTTTGGCTTTTAGGATCATCGACTTCTTAGCCATTCTTATCTTCCCTCCTGTTTACTTGCGAAACGGCATGCCCAAAAGCGTCAGAAGCTGTCTGGCTTCCTCATCCGTTTGTGCCGTTGTGACAATGATAATATCCATACCGCGAACTTTGTCCACCTGATCATAATTGATCTCGGGGAATGTCAGCTGCTCCTTGATTCCCATGGCGTAATTGCCGTGCCCGTCGAAAGAGTTCGCGCTGATACCGCGAAAGTCTCGCACGCGGGGCAGAGAAACACTGACGAGCTTATCGAGAAAATCGTACATCCGATCACCCCGGAGTGTCACCTTGCAGCCGATTTTCATGCCCTCACGAAGTTTGAATGCAGAAACGGACTTTGTGGCGATCGTAGCTACCGGCTTCTGCCCGGAAATGGTCGCCATGTCGCGCATCGCGGTTTCGAGCACCTTAGCATTCTCCTTCGCCTCACCGACACCCATATTGAGGACAATCTTTTCGACGCGGGGAATCTGCATCGCAGATTTGTAGCCGAAGGCTTCGCGCAAAGCGGGCGCAACTTCAGAAACGTATTTGTCTTTCAATCTGGACATTCTTTACTCCCCCTTGCCTGATGTCTTCTTGGTTTTATCAATATGAGCTCCGCACTTCTTGCATTTGCGAACCTTCGTGCCGTCCTTGGCAATCACCTTAGATACACGGGTCGGCTCATTGCACTTCGGGCAAATCAGCATGACGTTGGATGCATCGATAGCGGCTTCGCGCTCAATGATTCCCGCCGGCTTATTCTGACCTTTTGCTTTCTGGTGCTTCTTGATCATATTGACGTCGGCGACAATGACCCTGCCTTCGGAAGGAAGAGATCGGATAATCTTACCCTTCTTGCCGCGATCTTTGCCGGTGGTAACGACTACGTTATCATCTGTTTTGACATGTAATTTACTTGCCATGGGTCATCCTCCTTAAAGAACTTCGGGAGCAAGGGAAAGAATCTTCATGTAGTCCTTTTCCCTGAGCTCTCTGGCGATCGGCCCAAAAATACGGGTTCCGCGCGGGTTCTTGTCTTCCTTAATGATGACGGCCGCGTTCTCGTCGAACTTGATGTACGATCCGTCCGCTCTGCGTACGCCGACCTTGGTCCGAACGATCACCGCTTTTACTACGTCGCTCTTCTTCACAAGGCCACCGGGTGACGCCGTCTTAACCGAGCAAACAATCACGTCACCGATGTTTGCATATCTTCTTTTCGCTCCGCCGAGCACCTTGATGCACATCAGCTCTTTCGCGCCGGTGTTGTCCGCGGATCTTAGTCTGGATTCAACCTGAATCATGCTTGATTTCCTCCTTCAGCCGTAAACCGTTAAGGCACGAATTACTTGGCCTTTTCGATGATGTCAACCAGTCTCCAGCGCTTTTCGCGGGACAGAGGCCGAGTCTCCATAATCTTCACCCGGTCGCCGACGCCGCAGGCGTT
>CAYGIB010000107.1:0-6581 GCA_964349735.1 uncultured Oscillospiraceae bacterium
ATTCGGTCCAGTTCTCGATGTCGAGCACCATGCGCGGCGTGGGGCATCCGATCTGGTCGGTTGCGACGCAGATTATCGGCGCGGTCGTAAATATGATTCTGGATCCGATCTTTGTCCTTAAAGAGTACACGTTCAAGATTTTCGACCTGCAGTGGACGATGGATTTCGGCCTCGGCATGGGCGTCAAAGGCGGCGCGATTGCAACCGGCATCGCTCAGTGCGTGTCCCTTCTGATTGTCATCCTGTTTTTTGCCGGCGGGTCTTCGCCGGTGCCGCTTCTCCTGCGCGCGTTGCGCCCGAGATGGAAAGTTTTGCGCAAGGCATTTGCGATCGGAATGTCGGCGTTTGCGATGCAAAGCGTCGCATCGATTGTCCAGATGATTTCGACCCGGCAGTTGGCTTTTCTGGGTGGGAATGTCGCGATTTCCGCGATGACGGTGATCAATTCTGTCGCGATGTTTGCATTGATGCCGGTTATCGGCATCGGTCACGGTGCCCAACCGATTATCGGGTATAACTACGGAGCCGGGAATTACCGCCGGGTCCGGAGCGCCTTTTTTGCGGCGTCCGCATTCGCAACGGTTATAACGATTGCCGGTGCCGTAATCATTCAACTGCAGTCGCGTGAGATAGCGGCGCTTTTCGGGGAGAATCACTTGGATTTGATTGAACTGACGGCTCCGGCCTTGCGCATGGTCATGCTTATGCTGCCGATTCTGGGCTTTCAAATCATGGGCGGACACTATTATCAATATATCGGGCGATCCATCATTTCCCTGGTTCTTACGTTGATGCGGCAGGCCATTTTTCTGATTCCGATGTACTTCATCCTTCCGAATTTCTTCGGCTTGAAGGGAATATTCATCGCAGGACCGGTGGCCGACTCGCTCACCATGGTGTTGACGATGCTGGTTCTTTTCTATGAGATGAACCGGCTGTCGAAGCTGATCAAAGAGGAGAAGATCATAAAGAGTGCCGCGTCTGTAGCCTCGTAGACGGTAATCCATCGGCGGATGACCCGCTGTTATTTAAGCGAAAAGAAACGGTCCCGGCGCGTTGCCGGAACCGTTTTTTCCTGCACGGGAAAATGTGCGGATATTTTCTCCATTGAAAGGGAAGATGTTTGAATCTTTTCCCTTACACGGAAAGAGGGGTGATTATTTACCGTTGTCCTTCGGTGTAACCGGCGGATTCCGTGGAGCGGAAGCGCTATTAGCCGGTGCGGTCGAGCCTCCCGGTGTCGGGGAGGTCGTTCCTCCCGGTGTCGGGGAGGAACCGGACGGCGCGGATTTGTTTCCGGCCTTTCCGGAGCGTTTGTTCATTTTCTTAGCAATGAATACAATCACAAAGATGATTGTGCCGACAATCAGAAGCGGCACCAGCAGGTAGCTCAAGAGAATCAAGATGAAGCCGAACGCGTTGACGATGAAGGTGAGGCTGTTCTTAAAGCCCTTTGCAATGTTGGCTCCGATGTAATCCATGCCCCAGCGTGCCAGGAGACCCTTATCGGCATCGGCCTCGGGCGACTCCGGAATGTAGATCTCGGTCAGGGAGACGGTTACGGTCGAAAAATCAACCATGTTGTCGAGGTAGCGGAGCTGGCCCTTATAGACCTCGATTTCCTGTTGAATGATTCCGAGCTCGGTACGAACAGCCAGGATATCCGTGATCTCGGACGCTTTCTCCAAAATGGTGAGCAGCTGTTTCTCCTGGGCTTCGGCGTTCTTCAGCCTTGAATCGAGATCGACGTACTGGAGGGTAACGTCCTGAGAGGATAAATTGTTGCTTAAGATCTTACCGAGTCCGTCGATTTGGTTACTCAATTCGCCGAGCTTATCGGGCGGAATCCGGACGGTAATGCTGCCCGAGACTCTGCTGTCGTTTCGATATTCGGAGCCGGATACAAAGCCGCCCAGCTCTGAAGCCGCAGAAGTGATCACGTCCATGGCATCTGTTACATTAGAGACTTCAATGGAGATGTACGCGGTGTATATCATTTTCTTGCCGGAGCCTTCCGGGTTTCCCGGATTGACATCGGGAGCAAAGCTGTCTTTTCGATCGGCGTTATCCTCATCCGCGATACCGTCGTAAGCCGGTGGCTGGCCCTCGGTGTAATTGCCTTTCGATGCATCGAAGGGCGAATCGCTGCTTGCGCATCCGGCTGCGATACACAAGACCATTGCGGTCGCGGCCAATAGGGAAAAGATTTTCATTTTCATGTCGATAACCTCCTCATTCCCTGATATAAACATTATCGTTACTCTTGTTCAGGGTGTCAATGAATAGACGATTCATGCCTCTTTAGTATTGCATCGACTTTGAAATCGTGATAGAATCTCCTAGTCTATAAGAAAAATGACGGAGGTGAAAGGAATGCCGAATATCAAATCAGCGATAAAGCGCGTTCGTGTCAGCGAGAAAAAGAACGCCGAGAACAAGATGAAGAAGAGCGAACTGCGCACGGTTATTAAGAAGGTCAAGACCTCCGTTGCCTCGTCGGAAGAGCACACTGTTGCGCTTAAGAACGCACAGAAGGCAATCGATCAGGCCGCCGCGAAGAATTTGATGCACAAGAAGACTGCCGACCGCAAGAAGTCGCGTATCGCCAAGGCCGCAAACGCCGCCAAGTCTGCCGAGTAATTCGATTCGCTATATATCGGGTACAATAATAAGAAGGGCTGTCTCAAACGCAAATGTTGAGACGGCCTCTTTTTCACGCAAGAGGCATCATTAACGGTGTTATTTTTCATGGGAGGATGTGGACATGCGAATAATAAATATGCTATTCTGAAAACATTATTTGATTAGATAACCGGAATCAAACTTCCGAAGGAACGGGCATAAACGAAAGCTGTGGAGCTTATCGGCGGCGTCAAGGGAGAATGCACAGAGGGCGTCTCGAAAGAATAGCATACACATGTATAGTATTCCGCCGACCCTTGCGGGATTTGTTTACGATGGCAGTCGCAAGTATCTCTTGCGTATGACCATAAAAAAATGGAAAGGAAGAATCAAATATGCAAAACAAATTTTTGAAGATCTGCGGCATTCTCATGATCATAGGCGGAATTATCGGTATTCTCGGTGGTATTATCCTACTGGCCGGGGCTGGAATACTGAGTGCGGTAGCAGAAGAGGCGGATGTCGAGGTCAATGCGGGCCTGCTGACATTCGCGAGCATCTTTGCGACCATAAGCGGCGTGGTCAGCTTGATCGCCGGTATTCTCGGGGTCAAATACGCGGCGATACCCGAGAAGGCAAATATCTGCATCGTGTTTGGGGTTTTGGTGATCGTCATATCTGTCATCGGCAATGTGATGGGTCTTATCGGCGGTGGCGAATTCCAGCCGTTGAGTCTGTTGACCGGACTTATAGTCCCTGTCCTGTACTTGATCGGTGCGTTCCAAAACAAAGGCATGATCAAATCCTGATCCGAAGCGGCATAAACAACACCCATATAAGATCAGATGCGAAGACCGGGGACGCAAATCTCTGATCTTCGCATTTTTGGTTTTCAAACGATGAGGGACATCAGAGACGCCTCTTGGTCTCGCTCGCAGTCAGACGCACAACAGTTCGCTCGAATTCGTCGCCGTATCGAAGACCTGCCTTCATGCCCCACAATTCCGCGCTGATGAGATCGAGCTCCGCCATCCGCGTCAGCGTCGCGTCACCGCCGAGGCCGAGAAAATCGGAGGCCTTGTCGATCATCGGGAGGGTTGCGGACTTGCGCATCATTCTCAGCAGGTTGCGTCCGCGATCCGAAAAGCCGAGGACGCGAAGGTATTTCGGCTCCGGAAGAGCGGTGAGATCCTTCTCAAGCTGACCGACGAGCATCGAGGTCATCGCGCGGAAGACACGCGTAGGCGCGAACCGTCGCGTGTCGGATTCTTCGCGAAAAGCGTCGAGCAGATGATCCGGCTCCGTGTCACGCAGGCGGCCGACCGCATTACGCAACCACCGGGACAGGTTGTCGCCCATGTAGGCGTATTTTTCGAGATCCTCCGGATGAAGCGCGCGGATTCTTATGATCTGATCGCCAATCAAGAGACGCGGAGTTACCGGGCGAATGCCCTTCTGCCATTCGGAGAGAAGGAGCGCCAGGGATATGTCGGGCATCTTGCCAATCAGATCTCCGGCAATCTCCGAGGCTCGAAAAATACCATCGCTCCGCCGGCGTTCGATCGCACTTCGGATACCCGTCGCGCTCGAAAAGGGAGAGTCGATGGCGCAGTCGTTGTAACCCGCACCTTCGCGTCGGAGCGCGGTCGGACGTATCGCCGATCCGGTCTTGCGCAGGGCAATCAGGTACTCGAGCGCCAGGATGCTGTTGGGCTTGCTCATAATCAGAGCGGAGGCCTCCGCGAGCTCGATGCAGCCGCTTTGACGGAAAAAATCACCGACGGCCAGCTCTCTGGCCTTGGCGTAGGCTTTGCCCTCGCGAAGATAGTCGCGGAGAGAGGTGATAAACGCCGGGTCTTCCTCGTCGTATTGCTCGGCAACACAGCACAGAAGCGCCAAATCATCGCATTCCGATCCGAAATATAAATCGGTAACGACACCGGTTGCATTGAGTAGGCGGATGGCTCCCTGAGCGAAGCGCTCCGCGGACGCGCAGGCAAAGGTGAATGGAATTTCGATAATAAGATCGACCCCGCAACGCAGTGCCGCTTGTGTACGCACCCATTTATCCGCAATCGCCGGCTCCCCGCGCTGAACAAAATCGCCGCTCATCACCGCGACGATCGGCACATCCGTTCCGTAAAGCTCGCGTGCCCGGCGCAGCTGGTATTCGTGTCCGTTGTGAAAAGGATTGTATTCCGCGACGATACCGACTACTTTCATGGGGAAACGGCTTCCTTTCTCGGTTCCCTGTTTGTGATAAAATAAACAGAAGAAACCGTCGGCGGGAGAATGAATGACAGAGAACCCAAGGCCGGGAAGCAGTTGAACCAAACAAGGCCGGGAGACTGTCGTCACTATTGTACACAAACCGGCCCGGGAATGGTAGGCGGAAGGCATCGGACATGAGTCTTAATAACGGGAAATCCAAGAAGCGATTTATAAAGATAATCATCATCGCGGCCGCGATTTTACTCGTGACGGCCGGGGTACTCTTTTATATTTTTCGCGACCGACTTTTCGAAAAGGAAGTCCGGCCGGACGCCGCGCGCGTGTTGCCGACGGAGGAGATGCTGGCGGCGGCGCAGGCGAGCGGATACCGGCCCGATTTACAGTGGATGCGAATCAAAGCCCTCTTAATAGCGGACTCCCAAACAAGTCCGTATATTCTCTCGTGGTACCTGTTACCGGGCCAGCTCTTGAGCATGACGCCGGGGCAGTCGGAATTTATTGACGCCTCGGACCAGGCGCTGCTTATGCGATTATATGTCGCGCAGGGCGACCGTAATGCGGCGACCCGTCTGTCCGACGCGATTGCGAAGGATTTTGCGGACGGGTCCGGCGGTCTTCTGGGTGCGCTCCCGATTGGGGATATCGAGCGACTGTCCGGGAAGGCGCCGCCCGATGCCTACGTGCCCGAACTGGAGCCCGGAGGCCGGATTACGGGAACTTCGCTGGAGGCCGGCAGTGCCTATATGAGGGCGTTATTGGAGTACACCGCACGCTGGGGGGGAGCGGAGGAGAATAAGCGAATCCATGAGCTGGCCGGGGCGCTCTTTTCGACGGATACCGGATTTATTGACGATTACGTCATTGTGATGACCCAGACGTCGGATTTGATGGTCGGATTGACCGATTACGAGGAGTTTTTCTCGGATACCGTGGAAGAAGCCGAGACCTACCGTGCATTTAAGCTTTGTTCGGCGGACCTTCGGGCGTTTCAGATTCTGGCGGCGACGGATGTGTCGTACGCTCCGATGTACGACAGGGCATTGGAAATAATCCGCGGCGGCTATATTTCCGGGAGCGTTCCGCTTTTTGCGCTCGCCTATTCCGAAGAGCAGGGGGATTATTTCTACTTCTCCGGCGAAGAAGCACGAGTGGATGCGGTTTCTTCGATACGTACCATGCTGCATCTCGCCGAGGTCGGTGAATTGCCGCGCGAGTCGCTTTCGTGGATTCGCGAGCAGATTTTTAACGTAGGATATATTTACACGGAATACGACATTCTTTCGGGCGCGGCCGCATCGAACGTCGATGCGACAGAGGCATACGGCCTCATTCTCCGGATTGCGGTTGAGGAGGGCGATGAGGATTTGTACTCCCGGACGTTGACGCGGATGATAAGAAGTCTGGCGACATTGGACACGAGCCCGGCACGCTTCATGATTTTTCGAAAATCAGGAGAGCGGCGCAATATGACGGTTGCCGCGGACAACTTAAGTACGCTTTTCGCGATGACAGATTGATATGAAAATTGACGCTCTCGTGATGAAGAGCACAGAGATTAGCGGAAGGAAACGTTTCGTCTCGGACAGTTTTGCCCCGGGCGGATAACAAACCGTAAATAGTGGCAAAAACCGGAGGTTTTTCGGCTTTTTCCATTGTCGGGAGGCGCTTTTTTCTATATACTGTCTGCGGGCAAGTAATGCAGGCGTTTGCGTGCAATAACTAGAGGA
>CAYGIB010000108.1:0-606 GCA_964349735.1 uncultured Oscillospiraceae bacterium
CCTTAGGCCCGCCGATTCCCCCGTTCGCGTCGTATGTCAGCATGCACATCTTAGCTTTCCAGACGGCATACAAAGCCAGATTTGATTGAACGGGGATGATCATTTTCTCAGAATACGGGTATTGAGCCGTTTTCTGATAGGGGTTCTCAGACCAACCTAAAAATTCAAAACCTTCTCTGGTTGGTGCAGTCGTTAATTCTATCGATTGCTGACTCTTTTTGACCGTAATGGGACTCGGGCATCCCTTCACATAATCTGCGTTCGGAAAGAAAGTAACACGATTTGTTTCCTCTGAAGCCCACGCCGCATAGATCGTCTTGTTCGCGGTCAACTTAAACAATGATGTAGAATCATAATCAATGATGATCGCCGTCGCACGTTCCTTCGTTGACGACCAACCCGCAAACTGATATCCGGATTTTGTGGGCTCATCTACCGCAATTCCGATGATTAGACCGGCCCCAATCGTGACCGGCGACGGTCCCCCCGATCCGCCGTTTGCATCGTATGTGAGGGTATACTTGAGTGTCGATGTCGGCGTTGGGATTATTTTCCAGACTGCGTACAAAGTCATATCTGACTTTAATTGAAATGTCGTCGGCCATG
>CAYGIB010000108.1:706-6560 GCA_964349735.1 uncultured Oscillospiraceae bacterium
CGTCTTTGCTCGGCTGTACCGAAGAAATACCCACCCAGGAATTGGCTTCCTTCTTCAACGGAGCCGGTCCGTTCTTTCCGCCATTCAGCAAATAGGTGATCGTATAGTAGACCGGTACGGGTGTCGCAGTCGGCTTCGCTGTAGGGGTCGCCGTTTTTGTCGGCGTTGGTGTCGGGATGCTCTTCCAGACTGCGTACAAAGTCATATCTGACTTTAATTGAAATGTCGTCGGCCATGTTCCGTGCGTCGTCGCGAATTCATTCGTTGACCATCCCTGGAATCGATACCCGTCTTTGCTCGGCTGTACCGAAGAAATACCCACCCAGGAATTGGCTTCCTTCTTTAACGGATCCGGTCCGTTCTTCCCGCCATTCAGTAAATAGGTGATCGTATAGTAGACCGGTGCGGGCGTCGCCGTCGGCGTCGGTGTAGGGATCTTTGTCGGAATTGGCGTCGGTGTTGCCGTAGGTGTCGGCTTCGGTGTTGCCGTAGGTGTCGGCTTCGGTGTTGCCGTCGGTGTCGGCTTCGGTGTCGCCGTCGGCGTAGGCTTCGGTGTTGCCGTAGGTGTCGGCTTCGGCGTAGGAGTCGGCGTTGGCGTCGGGGTCGCTGTCGGTCTCGGTGTAGGCGTAGGTGTCGGGTTCGGCTTCCATGCCGCGAAAACAGTTATATTTGAATTCATGTCGAAAAACGAACTGGTTGTATAATCAACATATTGGGCATTTGCGCGGTCTCTTGTCGAGGCCCATCCCATGAAAGTATAATTGTTCCGCTCCGGTTGAGCTGTCGTAATATACAAACGCGTTCCATGAGTAACGGTAACGGTACCGGGTCCTCCCGATCCAAGATTGTCGTCATATGTCAGGGTCCATCTCGGTAAAGGGGTCGGAATCGGGGTTGGCGTTGCACCCTTTTGCTTTATGTAATATGTATTGCTGCCGGAGCCCGTTGGAATCGTAACGGTGGCACTGCGTTCACTCGTGCTCGTATTGCTTTTGCAATAGAAGTAAAAGGCGTTCTGTGATGTTACTTTCGTTTCAATCCAAGCACTGGCGGTTGTCGGGCTGAACGATGGTTTGTAACTAGCAATATTACTAATACTGTAAGAGGTAGAATTCCCTCCGGAAGCACTGAACGTAGCAACCGTGTACGTCGCCGCGAATACATTGACTATGGGAACCAACAACGCTACGATAAGGATGATGCTGATTGTCGAAAAGAACGTTGATACCCTTGTTTTGTCTGAGTTTCGCATGACTAACCCCCCACATAATTAACCAATGATATACTTTTGCTAATGCTATCATCGTAGTCTTTTCTTGTCAAACACATATAAAAAGGCTCTTCGCTCATTTTTTTTATTGTCTTGCTGATCGTGAAACAGAATTTTTCTAATTTATGAAAGCCTCTTGCCTGGTTTTGAGAAATGTGATCCATGCTGTTCACACCTTCGGCAAAGGCTTTCTGGTTCGATGGGCAAGGCCTTCTGAACTTTATTCTTCGTTTCGTCGCTCCTCATGCAAATCTTCCCCCACATTAGATATTGGCTCACTCATGTCCTTTTCAATTACACTTGACCGCTCAAAATGGTAGAATGAATTGACCCATTCACGACAATCTCTCCCATGCGAGGTGCCCATGTTCCGTTTCGATTCGGTCACCTTTTTGAATATCCTCCGAATCCCTTCGCTTCAGGTTGACGCCGGGCGCATCACTTCGCTTTTGGGCGCAAGCGGAAGCGGAAAGACGACCGTCCTGCGGATGCTGAACAAGATGATTTCACCGACGTCGGGGGAGATTTTTTATCACGACCGCCCGCTTCGGGAGATCGATTCGGTTCTCCACCGTCGTGAGGTCTGCATGCTCTCTCAATCGCCCGTGATGTTCGATGGAAGCATCCGCGATAACCTGCTAATCGGATTAAAGTTTCAGAAAAGGCCTTCGCCTGACGACGAAGCGCTTCAGGAGACTCTGGGGCGCGTGCACCTCGATAAGCCGCTTTCCGAGTCCGTCGCGAACCTCTCCGGCGGCGAGAAACAGCGCCTCGGCCTGGGCCGGGTGCTCCTTCTGGACGCACCGGTCTATCTCTTGGACGAGCCGTCCGCGGCGCTGGATGAAAGTACGGCGATCGCCGTCGTCGAGATGATTGCCGCGTGCGTCCGCGAGAAAGGCAAAACCCTGATTCTTGTCACCCATTCAAGGTCGGTCGCCGATAAGTACTCCGACGACATCATCGAGATCAAAAACAACACCGTATTCGGGAGGCACGTATGAACGGAGTTCGCGATTTAAGCATCCTTCAGGTCGCCCTGGCGTATGTCTTCGTGCTCGTCGTGCTCGCGATCGTTCGCGTGCGGGGCATCCGGCGCGAGAAGGAAATCCTCCTCTCCTCGATTCGAATGACGCTGCAGCTGATTCTCGTCGGGTATCTTCTCGTGTATATTTTCAAGTACCCGCATCCGCTGATCACAGTCGGCATCATCGTCTTGATGGAAGCGTTTGCCGTGTTTACTGTTTTTCGAAAATTCAAAGGTGTGCTTTCAACGTCCTTAAAGAAGGTCGTCGCCCTCTCGATTTCCGCGGGCACGCTCCTGTGCCTTCTGTATTTTCTTCTGGTCGTCGTGCGCATCGATCCCTGGTATGACCCGCAGTACTTCATACCCATCGCGGGGATGCTGGTGGGAAACTCGATGACCGGTATCTCCCTCGGCGTCAAGTCGCTTACCGAAGGAATGACCGTTCGAAAAGCGTCCGTCGAGGAAGCCCTGATCCTCGGCGCTACACCGCAGGCGGCCTCGGCGGACATCATCAACTCAACATTCGACGCGGCGATTATGCCGACGATTAACTCCATGCTCGGCATGGGAATCGTCTTTCTTCCCGGCATGATGACCGGTCAGATCTTATCGGGCACCCTGCCGACGACGGCGATTGCGTATCAGATTGCCATTATGCTCGGGATTTTCGGGTCGGTTTCCCTGTGCGTTATCCTGCTTTTACAGCTCGGATACCGGACGTTTTTCAATAAGGAGCAACAGCTTCGTTCTTGATCGTCGTATATGAGAAAGGAACGCGCAACCGCGATTGCGCGCGGAGCTTTTCGAAAAACGCTCCCTCGCCTCTTTCCTATCATATTGACTTTTCCGGATATGTTCTGCATAATGATCACATCCACTTATTTGGATTTGAGGTGATGATCCTGGAACTCTCCCATGAAAGGCAAGCCGAGATATTCAAGGCCCTGGCGGACGAGCGAAGGCTTCGTATTCTCGGCATGCTCAAGGGATGCGAAAGGTGTGCATGTGCGATTCAAGGCGCGCTTGATTTGCCTCAGTCCTCTCTTGCCTACCACATGAGAATACTCTGCAATTCCGGCTTGGTGACCGCCCGCCGGGACGGCAAGTGGACATACTATTCCATCAACGCATCCGGCTGCCTGTTTGCCGCCGCGATGATTCAAACGATTCCGGCTATCGATATCGAAGGCTGCCCGGAAAAAAAGGAGACTGCAAATGAATATGAAAACCGCGGCTAAAATTGCCGTACCTGTTCTGATCATACTGGTCGTTGCCGGAATTTGGGCGTACAAGAACACCGATGCCTGGATGCCGACCCCGACTTCCGATGACGACACGACCGCAACCACACCGGAGGCGAACGAGGACTTCCTTCTGGAAACGGACCGAATCGACCTCGACACGCTAACCTCCTACGGCCTGCCGATTCTTTTCGATTTCGGGTCGGAGGATTGCGAACCGTGCCGTCGGATGAAGCCCGACCTGATCGCCGTGAATGAGGCGATGCAAGGGAAAGCAATTGTCAAGTTCTTGGACGTATGGAAATATACCGACGCGGCGACCGGCTACCCGATTCAGTTGATTCCGACGCAGATGTTTATTAACGCCGACGGGACTCCGTATGTTCCCGGTGACGACATTGACATTGAATTTATTACCTATAACAATCGCAATACCGGCGAGCACGCGCTGACCCTACATCAGGGAATGTTGACGGATGAAGAGATGTACCTCATCCTCGCCGATATGGGGGCGGAGAAATGAACGAGCTTCTCGAGTCGCTTTCACGGCTGATGAAGGAAAATATCTGGCTGGCTCCGCTTCTTGCCTTGGCTGCCGGAGTATTGACCTCCTTTACGCCTTGTTCTCTTTCGAGTATCCCCTTGGTCATCGGCTACGTCGGCGGCGTCGGGGAAAAGAATACCGGAAGGGCCTTTCGCCTGTCTCTGACCTTTGCGGCGGGCACAGCGCTGACGTTCACCGTCCTCGGTGCAATCGCAGCTCTGGCCGGACGCCTCATCGGTATATCGGCCTCCTGGTGGTACCTGTTGCTGGGTGTGCTGATGGTTCTGATGGCTCTTCAGATCTGGGGCATTTTCAACATCATTCCCTCGAGCTACCTCCTTTCAAAAAACAAGAAGACCGGATACATCGGCGCACTTCTGGCCGGAATCCTGGGCGGAATCTTCTCCTCTCCCTGCTCTACCCCCGTCCTGATTGCACTCCTGGCAATTGTCGCCGGAAGCGGAAACCTATTGTGGGGCATCCTCCTTCTCCTCCTTTACTCGGTTGGCCACGGAGTGCTCGCCGTCATCGCCGGCACTTCAATCGGATTTGTAAGCAAACTGTCCGCCAGTCCGAAGTATGGGAAGGCCACAAAGATCATCAATATCGTGCTCGGCATCCTGGTGCTGCTCATCGGTTTTTATATGTTTTACCTGGGGTTCTGACCAGCGTCTTTCTGCCGGTGTTTTGTGATATAATCAATTCCAGTATTTAATCGGAGCGATTCCGAAAAGGAGTCTCGATTATGATTCGATCCATGCTGGATATCGGGGAACAACTCATCTGGGAGGGGAAACCCGATCGGGTCACATACGTCATCGGCCAGCCGTTTCTCTACTTGTTCGCTTTGATGTGGGGGGCGTTCGACGCCGTCTTCATCTTTGCCTTCACCTCCGGAGAGGCCTTCGGCGGTTCGATGGGCTTCTTCTTCATTCCATTCTTTCTTATTCATTTGATACCGGTCTGGATTGCGATATTCGGACCGGTTTATCGCTTAATCAACTGGAATTATATCGAATATGCCATTACGGACAAGCGAATTTATGTCGCATCCGGAATCATCGGTCGGGACATTAAACTGGTCGAGTTCTCACAGGTTCGGGAGCCGAGCGTTCAGGTCGGCATTATCGAAAAGCTCCGCAACTGCGGCACCGTCCGCTTGAATCCCTACTCGCAGACGAATCGTTCCGGCACTCAGGGATTGCTTCATACGGGCGCTCTCCTGCATATCTCCGATCCGTACGGCGTTTTTAAAAGAATCAAGCAAATGTCCCTGGATATTCAAACCGATATCTCCTACCCCAACGCGATCCGTCCCGATAATAATCCCGGCTACAACACCAAGTACGATCCGAAAGAATAGCCAAGGAGGGTATCTTTTATGCCTGAACTGTTCTGGACTCACTCATCCGAGCTTCCCGAAGGCGTCGGCACACCTAATTTCGGTGCGACACACCTGACATGGCTCCTGTGCTCGTTTGCCATTATCGTAATTACGGTGCTCCTCCTCCGAAAAGCAGGAAAACCGATCAGCAACCGGATTCAGCGGATACTCATTATCTGCGCTGTCGTTCTCGAATTTTCCCGGTGGATATGGGCGGCGATCATCGGGCACTACACCATCGTCGAGATGCTCCCGCTGCACCTCTGTTCCCTGTCGATCTGGATGGAGCTGGCGGCGATCTTCAGCGGAAAGCAGCTCCTCAAGGACTTCGGATACGCGCTGTGCCTGCCCGGAGCGTTGGCCGCGCTGGCGACCCCGGACTGGAGCGTCT
>CAYGIB010000109.1:0-6535 GCA_964349735.1 uncultured Oscillospiraceae bacterium
TTCCGTAGTATTCTTCGAGCGTCTGGCCGGAGCTATAGAGGGTCGTCGCCAGATCTACTCCCACATAGCGGAAGTGCCACGCCTCAAAGTCATAGCCGGTGATGTGCCCCTTGCCGATCGGATAGCGGAGGATGAAGCCGTATTCATGGGCATGTTCGGCGACCCAGGCACCCGCGACGGTATTCAGGAAATTACTGCTGATGGAACTGTCGTTCTTTTCCCGGATGTCGATGGCCAAGCCGACGTTATGCTCTGAACGCCCCGGGTACGCGTACTTGGATACGACTCTTTTCATGGTAAACCCGGAGACTCCGTCATTCACCTTTTTGATGGCTCCCTCGAAAAGTGCCAGCCGTTGCGGAAACGTACTGTACCCGGCGGTCAGGAAGAGTGTTTTACCGGTATCATCGTTGCAGGCCGCCCGCATCAGGTCCCAGGCGGCGTTCGCTTCCGGGCGCAATTTCTGGTTGTCCGAGGAAGCTGCCGATTCTAACTCGGGCGTGTAATCCTCTGAAACAGCGTAGTACTTGTTAATCAATACGGTGATTTCACCGGGATTCGAGATGATTTCATACTCCACCGTGCGCGGATCGACAAAACCGTCATACCAGACCGGCCCGGTCGGGGTCGGTTGAACCGACGGAGTCGTGGTCGGAGCTGTTGTCGCGGATGCCTTCGTTTCCGTTCCGGAGGTCGAATTCGGCGTCGGGTCGGTCAGTGTCGCAGAAGAAAGTGTGGAGCTTTGAATGGAAGAATCCGTGTCATCCGGAAGCGGGATCGACATTGTTGGAGAAGCGCTTGTGCTTTGCGAGATGAGGGCTCCCGGATCGGTTGCATCGAGTGATATTGAAGCCTTGGAAGAGTTCCTGGGAAGAACGCCCGATTGAATCAGCACGACAAGAACCGCAACCGACAAGACGGCGGTGACTCCGATCATGACGGGAAGCGAATGACGCTTGATCCAAGTGAAAAATCGATGCAGTTCTTTCATTTCAATCTTCTCATCTGTCCGAGGTGCTAGTCTTCATCATCCGGCATGACTTGAATCTTGCCGTAATATTCCTCGGGCGTCTGACCGGACTCATGGAGCTCGGTCGCCAGCTCAACGCCCAGGTAGCGAAAGTGCCAGGCCTCATATCCGTAACCGATGATATCTCCTTTATCCCGGGGATATCGCAAGATGAAACCGTACTCGTGCCCGTGCTCTGCGACCCATTTACCCGCGGTCGTCTCCATAAATCC
Source organism: uncultured Oscillospiraceae bacterium (assembly GCA_964349735.1). GTDB lineage: Bacteria > Bacillota > Clostridia > Saccharofermentanales > Saccharofermentanaceae > JAAYCT01. The sequence goes on from CAYGIB010000109.1 coordinate 1,243, forward strand.
GTCGCGAATTTCCGGGTCCGATGCTATGTTGATATCTAGGGCTAGTCCGAGCGGGTGCTCCGAGCGCCCTTGGTACGCATTCTTCTTCACCGCGAAAGCAAGGCCGTTGCGCTCGATTCCGTTCGAAAAACTGTACGCCTGGGTAGCGTAGGATCGATATCCGGATATCAGGTAAAGATTCTGTCCGCAATCCTCGAGGCATGCCGCATGCATGAGGTCCCAGGCATCGGATGCCTCCGGTCGAAGATACTGGCCGGCGGAGTGTTTGGCCAAAACCAGCTCGGGAACATAATCCTCTGGCATGGCGTAATACTTGTTAATCAGAACGGTGATATCTCCCGGGTTGGAAACAATTTCGGCGCGAACGGTACGCGGATCGACAAATCCATCGTACCACACCGGCTCATCCGTCAGCGGCTCGATGTACTCCGGCGTCGGAGTGGGCGACGGAGTAGGCGTCGGAGTAGGCGTCGGAGAGGGCGTCGGAGTAGGGGACGGGGTCGGTGTCGGGGTCGGAGTTACGGTTGGAACCAAATGCTCCTGTCCGACCGAAGGCGGAACCGGAACCGACGAAGAAATGGGGGGGCTCCGGTAATCACAAGCGGCAAGAAGGAGCGAAACGACAATCACAGCAAAAACGATTAAAGACGGACGCAGATAACGCATACTTTCTCCTGACGAAAAGATTAATCTGTCAAATTATAAAACAGTATACTTCAAATGTGCCTTTTTTCCAATAAAACAGCACTTGACAAAGGCCTTGATGCTTGCCTATAATCAAGGCAGCTTCGGGGCGGGGCGTAATTCCCCACCGGCGGTGAAGCGACGTAGTCGATAAGCCCGCGAGCCATGGCCGAACCGGTTGGAATCCGGTGCCGACGGTATAGTCCGGATGAAAGAAGTATATACGGCGAATCGCATCATGCGGTTACCGGCCTTCTTTTTATATCTCTCCCGAGGACTTCGGGGGAGTTTTTTATTTAGGAGGGTTGTGTAAAGATGAATCAGAGATTAGTCAGTAGAATTCTCTTAACCTGGAGTTTTGGTTCGGAAACAGTGTTTTGGGGCATCCTAATACTCATTGGCTTGACGGTAGTCATTAACTTGTTAAGGCGTACTATTCCGCGACTGATCGGTCGCAAGATTGACGACGCGCTGAATAGGAGCGCAATGGAGCGAGAGAAATCAAGCCCGAACTATGAACCTCTCAATCAAAGAACAAAGAACGCGCAGATGACCAGGAAATTAGCCGTTTTGGCGATGCTAACGGCTATGTCTGCGGCGTTGATGGCACTCGAGATGTCGATGCCGCTGATGCCGCCGTTTTTAAAGTTTGATTTCAGTGAACTGCCTGTTCTGATCGGAGCGTTCGCGTACGGGCCCATCAGCGCAATCATGATTGAACTGGTGAAAAATTTGATTCATCTTCCGCTTTCCACAACGGCCGGGGTGGGTCAATTGGCTAATTTTATTACCGGTGTCTTTTTCGCGGGGAGTGCGGGTCTGGTTTATCGTTTTTTTAAGTCGCGAAAAGGAGCGGTATTGTCACTTGTTGTCGGAACACTGGTGATGACCATCGGCACCTCGCTGTTCAATTACTTCGTATTACTTAATCTTTATGTCTTATTGGCGGGCGTTCCCATGGAGATCATCCTCGGGATGGCCGCCAAGGCCAACCCCAAGGTTACCGACAAGGAAACGCTGATTCTTTGGGCATTTATTCCGTTCAACTTGTTCAAGGGAACGGTATTATCACTATTGACATTACTGATATATAAACCGATATCGACACTGATTCACAAGTTGTCTTTTACGGAAAAGGACGAACAAAATGATGAACCGGATTCCTCCGAGCGGAAAGACTCCTCTCAGCCCTAATCGCCGGATTCCTTGATTGTCCGGGCTTTCACCGGACCATGATCGGAACGGGTTTACTTATAAGTCTGTCGACAATCAGCTTTTCGAAAACGTCTGCTTCTCGGAGTCGCCCGTCGAATCGCTCTTGCCGTTCGAGCTGCTCCCGATGGAAAAAGAATTGCGGTCCGCTTCGCATGAAGAAGAGCACGCTCCACACCTTCCGGAACACCGGGAGGTTTTCCTTTTGCGCGAATCACGGTACGAGAAGTAGAAGACCGTTAAAACCAACAGACCGACGGTCGCCAAAATGATATAGTCAAGCCAGAAAAGATTGCCCATTATGTACACCCCCAATCCGGCGGATATTGTTTTGTTAGTCCTGTATAACAGTATACAGCCGTTATTTGATAAAATCAATTACACGCATGAACAGATATCTACCAAGGGATGATATATTTGAATAAAAAAAGCCGGTCTAAAGACCGGCCTTTGCCTTGAATGGATTCTATTTGCCTTTGTAGTGCAGTACCTTCATGACACCGGATGCCAGACGCTCGTATTTCTCGATTTCCGTGGCTGCATACGCGCGGCCCTTCTCGGTGATTCGATAATACCGGCGACGGCGCTTCAGACCGACAAGTACATCCTCGGAAGTTACGTGCTCCGCAGCTTCGAGTCGATATAATGTAGTATATAACGCGCCTTCTGTTAGCGAGATGTCACCCTCGCTTCTGCTGCGTATAAGACGTACAAACTGATATCCGTACTGATCTCCTTCCAAAAGCAATCTCAATGCAAGGATTTCGGTCAAGCCTCTTTTCAGGGTAACCAGTGTATCATACATGGAAAAATCCTCCTAAATCCTTCAGACTGATAAGCCAACAGAGTAATGCTATCATTCTTGCTATAAAATAGCAATAAGAATCGATATAACAAAATCATGAGAAGTCCCGATATTGTCTCCGAAAGATTACAAAGTGCCAAATCAATTGCGGTCACGTTGAATACCTTCCCGGATAGGCTCGTAGAATCGCCATCGCTTCCGCAGATGTGGATAAAATCGGAACGGTCGATGGACGTTCCGAAACTCCGGTTGGCGGAGCCTCTTTTGCGTCGTCATCTCCGTTACGGACCGGGAGCAAGAGCGTCATCGATATGGGTGCGTCCTTCCCCGGGGCTGAGGCTGAGGGCGCAGGCTCAGCCATAACAGGCGCATCAGGCTTGGACTCAGCCATGCGTGAAGCCAGAAACATCAGAAAACGTGCCGGCAAGATCTTCGCAAGGACGTGAAAAACCTTTTGAGAGAAACCGTAAACAAGGACCGCGCGACCATTTCGAACGGCCCGAATCGAAGAAACGGCCAGTTTATCGGGGCGCGCAACAAAAAGACTCTTTATTCCCGAAAACGAAGCGGTCGCCTTACCGGTTGCGTGCGCCAGAAAATCGGTCGACACCGGCCCCGGGCAGACTGTGGTCGACGCAATGTTATGCGGACGGAGCTCCTCATTAACGGCGCGGGAAAAGCTCACCAGGAAAGCCTTGGTGGCGGCATAAGTCGCAAACCCCGGCTGAGGCATAAACGCAGCGCTGGAAGCGATATTCAGTATGCGTGGCCCATTACGGAAATCGGCTTCTTTTCCGGCCCGAATCATATAAGGAAGACAGATTGAGGTCAGTTCCGCGGGTGCCGAACAATTGAGTGCAACCATCGCCCTCTGGTCCGCCGGTGTCTGATTTGTAAGCTCGCCGACGCGGCCGATTCCGGCACAATTCACCAGCAAGCCGACGTTCGGGCTTTCTTCCGCCAAGGTATCGGAGATGATGTCCATGGCTCCCGGCGCGGTCAGGTCGAGCGCAAATATGCGAATAAGCGCCGGGCCCAGCTCCTTTTGAAGCGTTTCAAGACGTTCCGCGCTTCTCGCAACCGCCCATATCTGGCCGAACGGCAGACTTCCGAAGGCGCCCCTTTCACGAACCAGTCCGCGCAAGATCTCCTCGCCGATTCCCGAAGAAGCACCGGTAACGATCGCGATATTCATTTGTTCAACCTCCGTTATCTAAACAAATCGATCCGATTGGTCTGTCAATTGACCCAACTGTTCAATGATAGCGTACCACACAATTCCCGCGGGCTTTTTTCGAACGGATTACAGATTTGTATTATTATAGTAATAATAACAACCTTGCGCGATTCCTTCCGCGATTCTCCGAATCACATCGGCATCCGTGAGCCTCTCACGGTCCTCCGGGCAAGAGATGTATGTCAATTCGAGCATAACCGAAGCCAATCCGTGCTCGCGCAAGACGGCGAAATTATTCTCCACGAGCTCCGGCCCGCTCGGCTCCAGCTCGGGCACTGCCTCTGTTATCGCATCGTGAAGGAAGCGGGAAAGTGTGCGGTTGCGCTTCCATTCGCGGCCCCAATAGTGCTCTCGGACAATATAATCCGGGTTTGAATAGTAAGGGTCATCACGAATCAGTCGATCCTCGCTTTTGATAATCGAGTCGTCCGTTACATAGTACATCTGCGCACCGTGCAGGGACGGATCGGAATTCCAGTTATTGTGCACCGATATAAATATTATGTCATTGATCTCGTACTCCATATTCAGAAGCGCAATCAAATCTTCACTGAATCCGCTGCCGACCATCGCACCCATACATCCGGCGGATATGTCTGTGGAATTGACCCGAATCGCCTCGATCATGCCATCGCGCAGCCTTGCCTCCAGATCCTCCGGCAACGAGACGCCCCTCTCCTTCATATAGTCCATACAAAACAGATGAACCATGGCGGGTCGTGCGTAAATCGAAATAAAAGAATCGTCGGTTCGAGTCAGTATAACCTCTGCTCCGAGCTCTTCGAGCAGCTTTTTTGCTTCGAGGGTAATTTGAAGATTGAAGTCCTTTTCCTTATACGTCGGGTCGACTTCCGGGTATCCGCATCCGTTGTCCTTACCGCCGTGTCCCGCGTCCAGAAATATCGTTTTTCCTTGAAGCGGCAAAGATTCGGCTCGCGAAATTTCAGATGATATAGCGGGTGTTGCAGTCACAGACGGCTCCACCGGAAGGGTCGGCGAAGTTTTGGAGAAAAGACCCGAGAAATGTGCAAAGAGAATGCCTCCGAGTGTAATCAAAAGCACGCATATAAGCGATAATGCAAGGAACTTGCGAGAACGCCGTCTGACGTCGCTTTGAACTGATTTCGGCTGAAATGGCATGGAATTTGTTTTCCGCTTGCTATCCGGAGAGGTTCTTCCCGTCATGTTTTCTCGCATAACCACATCGCTTTCACCGCTAATATAAGTAAAGCTATTATATCTTTTTTCGAGAAATTCGAAAATGAATCCGCGACATTTCGAAAAACCAGAGCCGCTCTCCGGAGATTGATCACAGAAGACTCAAACAAAGGACTGTAGCGAAAACCTCACACGGA
>CAYGIB010000110.1:0-6372 GCA_964349735.1 uncultured Oscillospiraceae bacterium
CAAAATATTGACGCTTTATCTGAAAATTTATCACACGATACTACGTCTTGTCAATATCTTCTTCCGGAAAACGCGGAGAGTCTTCCGGAAGAAGGTTGAAATCGATCCGGAATAGGGTGCCGCCGCCATCGGCGGCATGATATAATAGCAAAAAATGTCCGCACAGGAGCCTCGAGCATGTCTATTCAAATCATTTTTCTTCCGATGAATCAAATGGAGCGCATTCAACCTTTGTGGGAAGCGCTTCGGGATGATCATGCCGGCAAATCGACCTGCTTCAGCGAAGATTTTGCCGTTCGCCAATTTCGGGACCGGTATACCTTTTATGATGATCCGTCCCGGGTAATAAAGGCGCATGTTGCCGTCGCGATGGATCAGGATGTTCCGGTTGGCTATTGCGCCGGCCATATCTCCACGGAGCGGATCGGCATGATTGATTCTCTTTATGTTAAGCCGGAAAGCAGAATGCAAAGAATCGGGGGCAAACTTTTATCCGCCGTTATGTCGAAGCTTTCGGATAACGGTGCGCAGAAAATCAAACTGTCGGTGATTCACGGAAACGAATCCGTTCTGGCTTTTTATAACGGCCACGGCTTCCTTCCGATCGATTATACGCTGCAATGGAAAAATGAATCCCCGAAGCTCTTTTTCGAAAACTCAGACAATCGCACACATGAGCGATTTATGCGTCGGGCCATGTATTGGGCACAAAAAGCCGGGAAGGAGCGTGAAGCGCCGATCGGCTGCGTCATCGTTCATAACGGCAGAATCATTGCTCACGGGTATAATCTTCGGCAAAGCAGGCAAGATGTGACCTTGCATGCGGAGATGTGTGGCATAAGGAGTGCCTGCCGGAAGCTCGGTTCCTGGCGGCTCGAGGACTGCGATATGTATGTGACGTTAGAGCCGTGCACCATGTGCGCCGGCGCGATCATCCAGGCGCGAATGCGCCATGTCTATTTCGGTGCTTCCGACCCGAAGGCCGGAGCGGTGATTTCGAAGGACCGGCTTTTTGAGCGGGGACATAATCACAAGGTCGAACATACATCGGGTATTCTGGAGGAGCCGTGCAGCGAAATCTTAAGCGGGTTTTTCCGGGACCTCAGAGGGCAAAAGAAGTCGCCTCCGGAATCAGCCAAATCATCTTCTCTTTAACCTTCAGCCGGCTCGCCGCCTCAATCGCGCGGGCATAATAGTCCAGCTGGACGGTGTATCGCTCTTTCAAGATTCGCGCCTTCTCCGCCCGGTCGCCGAGGATTCGGTCGGACTTATAATCAATCAGCACCGCGAAGCCGTCCTCAATAAACCAACAGTCAATCATTCCCTGAATTAAGCGAAAATCCTCCGCCGAGACCGGCTCGGTAATCGAGAACGGTATTTCGCGAAAAGGACCGTGTCCCGGCGTCCGCTCGGCCGCCTTCATTCGCCGACAGATATCCGAGTTAGAAAAGTCTGCAATAGCGGAAAAGTATTCTTCCAGATGCGTCAATTGATCCGAACGAATCATGTTATACCGGACCATTCGTTCCAGTTCGGCTCGCACGTCGTCCGGAGACGCTTCCTCCGACAGGGACGAAATGTCGAGGTATTGAAAAACGCTGTGCAAGAGAATACCGGCCTCCGTCGGTGTCAGAGCCTGCTTATCCGCCCGTTTCCTTGTTCCCGCTCGAACCATCAGATTGATCGGCCGCTTGCCCGAAGCTTCAGCCCCGGCGCCTGCTGAATCGCTTGTCACGGCATCCGGCCCGACTCCCGACCCGATTTCCGCCCCGGCGTCCGCCGCGAAATCCTCGCGCGTATCCTCGCCCTCCTCCGGCGGCGGTGTCCGCCGCTTCATTTCGGAAACGGTCACCTTTGCCGGCATACGAATCAGTGATTCATGGGAATAGACCCCGCGTGCCTGTATCTCGAAAAGCTTCCGTTCTTCTTCGCTCAGTTCCTCATGTTCGTCGCTCTCACCGAGTGCCCGGTCGGACGCAAGCGGCATTGGAGCATCATCGCCGGCCTCAGACTTTCTCCCGGCAAGCTCCGACAGAAGGCTCGCTTGTTCGATGATTCGGATGGTGATGTCCTTTGTTCTTCCGGAAATCACCGCCTCGTCCGCCTCTGCCGATATCTCCCGACCGTCCGAAACCAACTGCTGTGCAGGCATCGCCGGGTTCCTCGCCAGTCCGAGCAGCAGAAAATCGAGAAAACTGCCCGCGCGCATGACCATTCGCGGCGGAAGCTTCTCTTCTCGGACAAGAAGCGGAGCCGCTAAGAAATCCTCATGTCCGACGATACCGCCTTCCTTCTTTCTCGTGAAGCTCCCGACCAGGTACAGTCGCTCCTCCGCCCGGGTCGCGGCGACATAAAGCAGGCGCATGGATTCGGAAAGCCCCGCCCGCCGCTCCCGCTCCATGAGCAGGAGCTTCGGAACCGTCGGGTATTTATAGCCCTTTTCGAGCCGGAAATAGTCCGATGCGATTCCGTGGATGTCATTTAGCAGGACCGCGCCGCTCTCATCCTGCCGGGAAAATGATCCGGCGATTCCGCACACAAAGACAATTTTATACTCCAGGCCCTTGCTCTTGTGGATACTGTTGCAGCGAACCGCGTTTCTGATTTGTTCGCCGGCTTCGAAGTCCTCCGGGCGGTGCTCGCCGCGGTTAATCTCGTCAATGTATCGCACAAAGGAATAGAGGCCTCCCCGCCGCCCGCTCTCGAATGCGTTGGCCCACTCGCGGAATGTCTCAAGTGCGGCGACCCGGTTCAATCCGTTCTCTTCGCCGCTCAGCCGGTCCATCATCCCGGTTGTCAGGTAGATGCGCTCAATCAGCTCCGATACTTTCAGATGCATGGATAGCGTCCGAAGGGAATCGATGAAGTCAAGGAATCGAATGACCTTGCCGCGCAAGGGCTCGGGCCCGTTTTGCGAGAAAAGCACCACCTTCTCATGAAAAAAGCTCTTCTCGAGGTTATTTTCGCAAGCGAATAAATAGATGTGCAGGAGCTCCCCGGGCGTAAACGAAGCGTCCGGGAAGTTCGCCCGCATCACCGAGCAAAGCGGAATATCCTGGCGCATATTATCAATCAGGAGAATCAGGTTGTTCATCAGAAGAAGCTCCCGATCCGCAAAAAGGGCCGATTGAGAAGGTCCCTGCGCCGGCATTCCATGGGAACCGATGAGCTCCGCGATGGCCGCCGCCTCGCGGTTCGTACGGCAAAGTACCGCAAAATCGCTGTATAGACATCCGAAGCGCTCGATCAGCTCGCGAATGGTACGCAGCACAAAAAGTCCTTCCGCTTGAATGGCTTCGGCATCGATTTTCTCCTCTTCGGGAGTGCCCGCCTTTATGCCCTCTGTCGAGGAATCTGTAGCCTCTCCGGTAGAATTCTCTTCCGTTCGGGCCTGCTCACGCCCAAATCCCGAACCAAGCGACCGGGTATTGGCTTGGATTCGTTCAAATCCCGAACCAAGCGACCGGGTATTGGCTTGGATTCGTTCAAGACCCGAACCAAGCGGCCGGGTATTGGCTTGGATTCGTTCAAATCCCGAACCAAGCGTCGGTATATCGGCTTTCGTTCGATCGAGCAGGATCAGTTGCACGACCTCCCTGGATTCACCGGCAAAAGCGTTTTGAGTTCGCATCGGATCCAATCGCTGGGAATCGTCATATTCAATCTCGCCGGACGGGCGCGACATCAGCTGTGAGAAAAGGTCGTTTACGAATGTAAGAATCTCGGAGCGGCTTCGGAAATTGCCGTTCAGCTCCAGAAGCGTGCCGTCCCCGCCGTCCCGGTACCGGTCGCTTCTTGCGGTGAACATATCCGGCCGCGCGTGGCGGAAGCGATAGATACTCTGCTTGACGTCTCCGACATAGAATACATTGTTGTCGGAAATCGATGCGATAATTGCATCCTGAATCCGGCTGTTGTCCTGATACTCATCGATATAAATCTCGGTAAACAGCTCGCGGTAGTATCGGGCGACATCCGGCTTTTTCAGAAGCTGAAGCGCCATCTGCTCCTGGTCGGAATAATCCAGGGCATTCTCGGCATGCTTTTTTTCTGAATACAGGCGGTCCGTAAGAATCACTGTCTCGAAAAGCCTCGACAGGAGCGGGTACATCCGGCTCAGATCTTCTTGAATTTCCGCTGTTGTTCGAAGGAAAATTCTGGGAGAGAGCCCTCTGAAATTTGCGATGTAGTCCTGATTGACCGGGTAGGAGCCCGAAAGGATGTACATCATTTCAAAGAAGGGCGCAAGCACGGCAAAAAACCGTCGTTTGGGATCATCGGGATCCGATTTCTCGGGGGAGCCCGGCCATTTATCGCCCGGCACCCTTGCGGCGACCGCGGCGATGTCATCCCAGCCGGCACCTTTTTCGAGCAAGAGGTGAAGCTCCCGGGCAATCGCAAATCCTTCGAGATAAAGATCGGCGTAGTCGGCGTTTTTTCGCTTGTCTTTAATAAAGGCAATGGAGTCCAGCAGCGGCTCCGCTTCCCGAACGGCCTCGACTGCCCGGCCGGCAATTTCTCTAAGCTCTGCGATATATGTCACGGCGGTGTCGGACGAGGCGAAATCCTCGGCCTCTCTTTTCTTATTTTGAATCATCTCGCGCGCGCTCTCCTCGTAATCCGGGAGGCTGCGAAGCATGGCGTGAAAGGTCTGAATCATATCCCGGAGCGGCTGATCGCTTCGTCCGGAGCCGAAGCACAGGGACATCTCTATGAAGTATCCGCACCACTCTGCCGTCGTCAGTGCGTCATTCCCCAGCGTAAAAGGATCCGGCTCCGTGCGGTTATCCGTTGGGACGTTGGGGACAGATACAAAACCGGCAGGATCGGCGCCTTTTATGATCCGATGGCACAGTGTATACAGCCCGTCCAGAACCCGGTCGACCGATTCCCGGAGAAGTATCTTGGATCGCGTTCCGTCAAGAATGGAACGGTTGGGTTCAATCAGTACCTTTCCGTCTTTATCCAGGAGCTCGGATCCATAATTCTTGATGACATCGTTACAAAATGAATGAATGGTCGAAATATGAGCCAGCGGCAGCATGGAAATCTGCTCGGAGATCCGGAGGGCATCACGCGGATTCACCGCACCGGCCTGAGCCTCCAGAAGCGCGGATTCCAGGCGGTTTAACATATGCGTAGCTGCCGCTCTCGTAAAGGTCATAACCAGAACATTCTGAACATTGAGCGGACCGGAAATGACCCGCTTGGCAATTCGTTCGACCAGGACACGCGTTTTTCCGGAACCGGCTGCGGCACTGATCAATAAATTCCCGAGGGCCGCATCCGCGACTTTCTGCTGTTGATGCGTTAAGCTCATGCTTGAGACCCCCCTTCGACGGAATGCTCTCGAAGATCCCTGCGAACAGCGTTTATATAACGATCCCGGTCTCCGGGCTTCCTGCCGTCTGCCGCCTCGATGTCGGGCAACTCCCGTAAATATGCAAACGGCGGATTCCCGGGGTCGATACCGCATACACCTTTGTATTCACAGTAAGAGCAAGCGAGATTTCTTCCTCCCCCGGGGTCATATACCGGCCGGACCGAAAAACAGCCGCCGAAAATCTTCTCGCATGACTCCTTGATTCTTAAGATCGCGTGGTCCGCGCTAAGGCTCAAATTCTCCGGCTCCAGATTCAAGCCGCGTTCGGTAAATTCCTTGCTCTTTCCGAGTGCGGCCGCCTCTTCCGGAGAGCGCTCCTTCGACGGGTTGACCTTAATTACCGGGTTTTTCAACATGAAATAGCCTGCTCCGCCCGGCATCAGGGTCGGGTAGGCGGATCGATATGCGTACAGGTACGCCGGAAGCTGGACGGATAGACCCGCGTACATGTGTCGATAATTGACCCTTTTATCGCCTGTCTTGTAATCGAGAACACGGAACTCGGCGGCATTTTCATTGATATCTACCCGGTCGATCACTCCGCCAAAAACCACGGATCGGCCCTTTTGGGGCCACTCGATGACGATCGGAGGATCTTTTTTTCCTTCACCGTACTGCCACTCGGTCTCCCGCGGAATATAGTCACTGTTCCGGATGCCGGAAAAGGCGGCGTGAAGGGATTCTCGCGCAATTGCGATGATTCGGTACCCCGAGCCCATCACAAGAGCCGGATCCCGGGAAACCAGAAAGGTATTTTCTGCGCAAGCCTTTTCGAAAAGTTCCCCAGCCCACTGCTCAAAGTCTTTACTGGCATACGATTCCAAAATTTCCTTGCGTCGGTCGCTATCCGGGGCTCCGCGCAGCTTCCCGATCAGCTCCCCAAAAGCGATTTCCATGATCTTGTGCATCACGGATCCGGTCTCTCGCGGATCCACTTCGAATCGGTCGCGCTCCTTCAGCCGGAGTACATATTCAGCGTAGTACTGGAA
>CAYGIB010000111.1:0-6340 GCA_964349735.1 uncultured Oscillospiraceae bacterium
AGGTAAAACAAGTGCATTACATCGAAGCTTCACCGAAGGGTGTCGTCGCAGATACTTTTCGGAATATTTGGAAAACATTTAAAGATATTATGACGAATCGCGGAGTGTTTGTTTTCGTTCTGGCGTATTTTTTCTATATTGACGGGGTCAACACAGTAATTCATATGGCCACAGCATATGGAAAGAAACTCGGGTTAGATACCGTGGGAATGATACTTGCGCTACTGGTAACGCAAGTCGTTGCTGTTCCGTGCACGATTTTCTTCGGCTTTTTGGCCAAACGACATGGATCTCTTCGAATGATTGTTTTTGCGGTTTGTATGTATGCGGTAATCTGTGCGGTCGGTTTCTATATGGGATTTTCGATTGAATCCGCTCCGGCATCCGGCCCGGAACGCGAAGCAGCAATTGCGTTATCGCAAACTCTTTTCTTTATAATGGCTATTCTTGTCGGGACGGTTCAAGGCGGAATACAGGCGCTTTCCCGTTCCTACTTCGGCAAGCTGATTCCGGCGAAGCGTTCCAATGAGTTTTTCGGTTTCTTCGATATTTTTGGAAAATTCGCTGCGGTTTTAGGACCGGCGCTTTATGGACTCATATCGGGGATGACCGGAAGGGCATCCAGTGGAATTGCCGGTGTTGCGGTCCTGTTTGTCATCGCTTTCGTTATTTTGATTGCAGGACGAAAGATTATGAAAAAAACGGAATTAGCCGGCGGTATTATCGAATAGAACGATGAAGATGAATAGGGAGGTAATAATAGGCGTTGGTTGTTTCAAAGAAACTTTGTGATTCTTCCGATTCGTTCCACAGGCCTAGGTTACTATGATGCAGTATCAATTTGACGTGATGGCATCCGATGTTGATTTTCGAGATCAGATTCATTTGCATTCTCTATTCGGGATTCTTCAGGAGGCGGCGGCTCGAAACGCCGAGGAGTTTGGTTGGGGAGCTTCGACCATGGATCGGCAGAATGCAGCGTGGATCATTCTGCGCATGTCCGTTCGGATGTTGAGGCGACCGACAATTGGAGAAAGAGTTTCGATTGAGACATGGTCGAGAGGATATTACCGACTGTTTTTTCTTCGAGACTTTCTGATCTATGACGAAGACGGAAGTACAATCGGCAAAGCGACCTCCATGTGGCTGGCTGTGAATAAATCGACGCGTCGGCCTCTTCGCCCTCAAATGTTTGACGATGTATCCTCCGTTGTATCCATGGACCGAAAGGTGCTTTTCGAGGAGCCCTTACTCATTGAGCCATTATCTAAAAGTGTGGGGCCGGATGGAGCAAGCCAAATAGTGAAGTATGCCGACTATAGTGAAATTGACCGCAACCTTCATGTCAACAATACACGGTATATCGCCTGAGTATGGATGCGGCCAATTACGAAAAGCTCACAGAATATGATATTCTGTCTGCAGACATCAATTACTTATCGGAAATCAAGCATAAGGACAAGGTAGACATTGCTTTCGTCTCGAAAGAGGCGGAGGTTTGGGTGGACGGAACCGTTGCGAGTACCGGAAAGCTCGCTTTTTGCTGCCGATTGAGCGCGGACGGTAGCCTCGGAGGCAACGAATGATTGAAATCAAGAACCTGACCAAATACTACGGCGATAAGCGCGCCTTACATGACGTATCTTTCGACGTCAGGGAAAAGGAGCTTCTCGGACTACTGGGTCCGAACGGAGCGGGAAAATCTACTCTGATGAATATCCTCACCGGCTTTCTCTCCTCTACGTCCGGATATGTATCGATAAACGGTCACGATATATTGGAGGAGCCGATGCAAGCCAAGCAGCGGATCGGATATCTTCCCGAGAATCCCCCCTTGTATCCGGACATGAGCGTCCGCGAGTATCTGAGGTTTGTTTGTGAACTCAAGCGCATTCCCAAATCCTCTGCGGATCGGCAGATCGCCGAGATTCTTTCGCTGGTGAAGATTTTCGACGTCGCGGATCGAGTGATCCGTAATCTCTCCAAGGGTTACAAGCAGAGAGTCGGTCTTGCGCAGGCTTTAATCGGAAAACCGGAAATACTCATACTCGACGAACCGACCATCGGACTCGATCCAAAGCAAATTATCGAAATCAGAAATTTGATTCGCGCACTGAAGAAGGATCATACGATTATTCTCAGTTCTCATGTGTTGTCAGAAATCCAATCGCTTTGTGACCGTGTGGTTATTATTTACGACGGAAAAATCGTTGCGATGGATACGCCTCTTGCGCTGTCCAAAAGGATGACTGCCTCGAACCGCCTGTCCTTAACGGTCGGCTCTGAATCCGAGCGCGTCCTTGACGTACTGAGAGGAATTGACGGTGTCGGGAGAGTATCGAAGCTTCGAGAAGAGGGCGGTTATCTGCAGTTCGATATTTTTTCAAGCCCGGGTATGGATATCCGGCGCAACGTATTTTCAGCCATGGCCGAGAATGCCTGGCCGATTTTGGAAATGCGTGCCAACGAGTTAACGCTAGAGGACATCTATCTCGGAGTTACTGCATTTGCGGAGCAGAAAGGCGGTTGAAATGACAGCGTATTTCAAACGGGAGTTCTTTTCGTATTTCCGTTCGCCGATCGGATGGGTATGTCTTGCTTTGTACGCACTCATCAGCGGATTTTTCTTTGCTTCTTGGATTCCCGCCGGTGGTATCAATCTGGCAAGTGAGATGATTTTTCTCTCCGGTACATTGTTTATCATTATCCCCTTGATTACCATGCGGCTATTTTCGGAGGAAAGAAAGTCAGCCACGGATGTTTTAATGTACACCTCCCCGGTTAGTTTGACGGGGGTTGTGGTTGCCAAATATTTTGCGGCAGTGGCGCTGTTTCTCCTCATGAACGGGATAGTCGTCGCTCATATGATGATTGTTCTCGTCTTCGGCGGGCGAATCGATGCGACGACAATTGTTTCGTTTGTTGCATTGATACTTCTCGGATCAGTTTTTATTGCCATCGGGACAATGGCATCAGCCGTTACCGAGAACCAAATCGTTGCGGCGATGATCAGCTTCTCCATCATCTTGCTGTCGCAATTCATCACAGTTTTTTCCGAGCAATTCCGTTCGTTGACGGTGAGTCTCCTAAGTGCTTTAAATATATTCGGAATCGGGGCGGAGAAGATTGCCGGCTTCGGGGCTGGTGTTGAAAAAGCCGTCAACTGGCTGGATCCGTACATCCAATTGGACGATCTTTTTTCAGGAATATTTAAGCTGCAGCCGGTTGTGTATTGCATTTCTGCGGTCGTCTTATTATTATTCGTCGCTTATCGACTGATCGAAAAGCGCCGATGGAGTCAGCGCGCATGACGATAAGCAAAAAGGAGTAATACGGATGGATATATTGAATTCAGTCAGCAGATTTCTGGATGCGAGAAAATTGCGAAAAGTGATCCGGGACAGGCGTACCGCGACGCTTCGACGCTATGCAATCGGATCGGTCCTGGTGCTTGTCGCCATTATAATTACGTTGAACCTGTTGGTCGGAGTGCTGACACGTGATTTGAAATTCGACTTTACCCCGACGAAAATGAACACGCTTACGCCGGAAACCAAGGATGTGTTATCGAAGCTTAACGATGAAGTCGAAATCATCGGTCTTTTCGAGAAACCGACAAATTTGCAGGGTTCAATCTATCAACCTTTTATACCGCTTCTCGATGAGTATCGGATAAAATCCGGAGGAAAAATCAAGGTGACATATATCGATCCTCTTCTTTCTCCGACATTCGTTGACGGGATTGATCCGACCGGTGCGACTCAGTTTACGGAAGGAAATTTTGTGATTCGATCCGGGAATCGTTTTTTGGAAATCAATCCGTATTCATGTATTATTTTCGACCCGTACGAGTACGCCCAGAATAACCGGTATGTAGCGATTGGCAACCGAATTGAAACGGTTTTCACCGGAACGATTTCTTATCTGACAGCAGAAAATTTGCAGCAAATCTATTTCCTTAAGGGACATCAGGAGTCCGAAAACTTTTTGATTGCCTCACTTCTTCAATTTGACGGATACGAAAGCAGGGATTTGTATCTGGACAATGTCGAAACCGTTCCGGATGATTGCGATTTAATCGTGCTTAATCTTCCGCAAAATGATATTTCAGTCAAAGAGGCGGGTCTTCTTGCCGAATACCTGTCATCCGGCGGTCGGATAATCGTCGCTTGCGATTTCTCGTCTTTTTCAGTTTCTCTGGAACGACTAAGCACGCTCGTCGAGAGCATGGGGATATCTCTTTCAACAGATTTAATCTATGAGTATTCTCCGGATCATTTATATGACGTAAAGGACAA
Organism: uncultured Oscillospiraceae bacterium; assembly: GCA_964349735.1. Lineage (GTDB taxonomy): Bacteria > Bacillota > Clostridia > Saccharofermentanales > Saccharofermentanaceae > JAAYCT01. The sequence continues at coordinate 4,299 of CAYGIB010000111.1, forward strand.
TAGCTTTTCAAAGGGTATTGTGTCTTCGGAATATGCGGAAGCGTTCAAAATGAATTATGTCTCGGTCGGTCAGGCCAGAAATGTGGAAATATTGAATCAATCTGATGCCGGAATTTCTGTCCGGCCGATTCTTACCTCATCGGTATACGCAACCATCAATCCGAATGGAGTCATTGATGACCAGAAAATTTCTCAGGGAGTATATAACTATGCGGTTATCGCAAAGCGTACAACCGATAACTCATCCACAGGAATAGCTGTTCTGGGAACCGGATTCTTGTCGGCCGACGAGTATTTGAATCGATTAAGCTCGGCAGATGAAAACACTCAATTTTTCCGAAACCTGGTTCGGAGCATGACCGATCAAGGCATTGCTTCTCCGATTCCTCCCAAGGATATCCCGGGGTATAGATTTGAAAATCTTCCGTCTGTTTCGATGCAAACACTGTGGTCGGTTATTCTGATTGCTCTTTTCCCGTTTATCTTCATTTCTGCGGGATTGATTGTTTATTATCGAAGAAAGCATCGATAGAATATGAATAGCGGTGTTAAATCGATACGTAACTTAATGGTTCCGCTTGCTCTGTTAATCGTCCTCGTAGCGGCCTTTTTCATATCACGCGCTTTATTGACGCGTGAAACGTCAGATGCAAGCGAGTCACAACAGACCGAATATCAGTCCGTAGTGTCATTAGTCACCGAAAATCTATATTCGGTTTCCGTTTCAAAGAACGGAGTGGAGAGTTTTACGATTTCCCGGACGGACGCACTAACGAATAATGGACGGTGGAACCTTTCGGAGCCCTTGGGCAAGTACGACTCAGAATTGTTTTCGGATAATCAAATGGAACAATATTTATACAGCATGATAAATATTCTGTCCGAACGAACATTATCGGTTAATAGCGAGGCATTGGTCGAGTACGGACTGGATAACCCTTCCTGCGTAATAACCTATCGTCTTAATGACGGAACAATAGTGCGTCTAGATGTAGGGCGAAAGACTGCGGATGAGAAATATACTTATGTTCGTGTAGGTTCCGAAGGACCGGTATTCGTTATAACTGCTGAAACGGCAGACTCCTTCGATGCTTCGATTCTGGATTTTTTCAATAAATCTGCATTGAATCATCTGGGAAAAAAGATTGAAACGCTTCGATTCACACGTCGCTCGAATCCTGTTTCGATACTTGCAAATCCGAGCGAAAACCGCGCCTTCGCAGAAGATATTTTGGATTGGAGACTGGTTCTGCCGGTCGAGTATACAAGCGGGGACACATTCAATTCTCTTGCCTACTGTGCATTGACCCTGGAGATTGACGAGTATGTCGAGGATTCAACGGATGCAGTTGCCCAATACGGTCTTTCTGAGCCCGAGTACGTTTTTGTGATTGAAGATGCCGATGGAAATGTAACCCATATATACGTATCGCGGGAGATGTCCGGAAAATACTACGGCTACTCGGATGCGATGCCGGGAATATTCCGGATTTCTTCCAATCGATTTAAGGGCTTGGACGCACCGATAATTGAATACTATTACGCTTATCCGATAAAGGAATCGGTATCCGTAATTAAGTCCGTAAAAGCATTGTTTCCGGAGGGTGAATTCTCATTGGAGATGAATCTTTCAGAGAATATGAGCATCAATCATCCCGATGCGATTGCAATTGTGAACCGGCGACCGGCTAAGGTGACCGACCAATCCGACCAATCCTACTTCATGATTCTTTTTGATTCAATTATGGATATTCGATTTTCCGGAATTGACGCAAAAGCGCCATCGTCCGGGGCCCCCGAAATATCCGTTCGCATTGTATCGAAAGATAATCGCGTAACACTTCTGGAGTTTTCGAATGGAGGGGATGGACACTTCCAGGTTTATTTGGACGGTACGTTTACCGGTTTCACAGTCTCGACCGAACAGTTCTACTCCGAGAATCGGACAGAACCCGGCGTATGGTTTGCGTTTGAGCGATTGAACGAAGCGCTTGACGGTCAAATCAACGGAAAGTATGATATTCCTGTGTCCTAGCACAGAA
>CAYGIB010000112.1:0-5827 GCA_964349735.1 uncultured Oscillospiraceae bacterium
GCGTATGACAATGTTCGAAAAGTAATCTATCTGCTGATTTCGACCGGAGCGGCCGAGGTCATCATGTTTATAACGGCCATTTTCTCGGGATTGGCGATTCCGCTCATCGCAGCTCAGATTCTTTGGCTGAATCTGGTCACCAACGGCATTCAAGATATCGCACTGGCATACGAGGGAGGCGAGGCCGACACCATGAAGAGGAAGCCGAGGCGAACCGACGAGAAGCTCTTCAATGCCCAAATGATTCGTCAAACACTATTGTCCGGGGTTACAATCGGGGCGCTCGCAATTGGATTGTGGTTCTACCTCATTCGGGTGCTGGGCATAGAGGAATATTCGGCTCGCAATATGGTTCTTCTGCTGATGGTATTGCTTCAGAATCTCCATGTCTTCAACTGTCGTTCTGAAAATGTATCCGCCTTTCGGGTTCCGATTCGGAAGAACTTTGTATTGGTTTTCGGCGTTCTAGCCGCGCAAGGCATCCACCTTCTGGCAATGAATCTGCCCTTTATGCAGCGAGTTCTGTCGGTTGAGCCGATTGATATGAAGCAGTGGCTGATTCTTCTTGCTATGGCGCTTCCGATTTTAATTGTTATGGAGCTCTATAAGCTGATTAAGTATTTGATTACAAAGAAGACCCGGAACGGAAAAAAGTGAATCGCCCCCGAATCCGTCGTATTTACACCGGTTGAAGCCGGTGATAGACTGAAAATCAGACGATTGAAAAAAGAAAACGTTCGGGCAACATAGAATCATGAATCTTCGAGAGCGTGGCGGATTTTCAAAGAAGGAGAGCCAAAAATGGCTACCATCAAGGACATTGCGGAGAAACTGGGTCTGCCCGTCAGCACAGTATCTAAGGCGCTGAGCGGCTTCGGCGATGTGAGTCAGGAGATGCGTCAGCAGGTGCTGAACGCCGCGTTGGAGCTCGGATATGCGCAAAAGAAGGAACGAAAATCTCGCTCTTCAGCCCAAATTTGCGTTTTCATCGAAAACATGGGCTTCGAGAAAATCGAGCACTTCGGCTACGAGATTATCGTCGGGTTCCGGTTGGCGGCAACCGAACGGGATTGGACGGTGGACATTGTTCCGATTTCAATGAAAGAGAAAATCGATTATGTTTACGACGAATATATGAAAAAGAACGGTTATGCCGGCGGTTTTCTTCTCGGCTTCTTTCTGCACTCCGACTTTCACCGTCAGCTCCAGAACACATTGATTCCGACTGTCGTCCTGGACAACCTGATTCTCAACCCCAAGGTCGCCTGCGTCGGCGTGGACAACTACCAGGGCGTTACATACGCCGTTGAGCATCTGGCATCGCTGGGACACACGTCGATTGCGCTGATGAACGGAGAAGGAAACAGCCGAGTATCTCAGGAGCGGTATCAAGGATTCAAGGTCGGCATGAACAAGTGCAATCTCCCGGTTCGGAAGGACCTGACCGCTTACGGAGATTTTACATCCGCAAACACAGCCCCTTTCGTCCGACAATTTGTCGAAAACGGAGCGACGGCGATTGTGTGCGCGAGCGATTACATTGCCGTTGGAGTCCTGGGCGAGTTGGCGAAGCTCGATTTGCGGGTTCCGCGGGACATCAGCGTGACCGGGTTCGACGATATTCCGATTGCAAGATACTCCACTCCTCCGCTGACGACCATCCGACAGGATCGATTGAACATCGGAAAGAGCGCTTGCGTCGCCTTAGAGCAGATCATGGAGGGCATGGCGATCAGCCGATTCCTTCTTGCCTCCGAGCTGATTATTCGCGAGTCGACGGGAACCGTACGCTAATGGCGGTCCTGCCGGGTATGGGCGAAAAGAATGATTTGTCGCACTATTACATATAGATTGGTCTTTGAATACGACTATTTTCGTTCGTTAAAACGGACATGTACTGAATTGACGCATGCTTCCTTACATTATAAAATTGTTACGGCGTTTTCATGTAAACCGATGATTCATTGATTCAATCAAGATAAGGTCGGGACCGGCCGGAAAGAGAATGGCGCTTTATGAGTAAAATTAATGATCAATTTCTTCATTTGCGCGATCAGCAAATTCAGGAATTAACCGAGATAAATAATGACGTTCGTTGCGTAATTCATATCGGTTCGGCAACCTGTGAGAATGCCGCCGGAGCGGAGAGGGTGCGAAAAGAGTTTGAAAAACTCATTCGAGCTTCCGGCCGCGATGATATTTTGATTAAGCAAACCGGTTGTACCGGACGATGCGCACGAGAACCGATCGTCGGCGTTTTTATAAAGGAACAAATTCCTTTCAAGTACGAGAAGGTGGACGTCGAAAAGGTTCAACAAATCTTCCATGACCATGTCCTGGGCGGAGAATTAGTTCCATCCCTGATTCTGGATAAAAAAACCAGCCTGATTTATTCTCACGTTGTTGTTTTCTGCGGGAATAACTTCAGTGCCGCGGACACGAACTGGCCGGAGGTCTTCGAAGAAGTAATGGCGGAGTACGGCGTCCCGTCCAACTCCATCAAGATTTACGCAGCCGATCATATGGGCTTTACGCCCGAGTTTTCGGAATGCAAAACGGCGCGAATGATGATTATGCCGGGGAATATCACCTACGGGTTCGCCGATCGGGACGAACTGAAGAAAATTGTTCAATCGCATTTTATCGACGGACAAACATTATCCGATATGCAAATTGAATTGGACCCGATGACCAAGAGCTACCTCTCGGTTTACGGGGACGTTTCCTTCTTTAACAAACAAACACGGTTAACCTTGCGCCACAGCGGTATCATCGACCCTGAAAGCCTGGCGGACTATATCTTGCATCAGGGCTATGAATCCTTGGCAAAGGCGCTGGGCGACCTTTCCTCACAGGATGTCATTGATCAGGTCTTGGCTTCCGGCTTGCGCGGTCGCGGTGGTGGCGGATATCCGACCGGTCGCAAATGGCAGGATGCCGTTACGGGAAACGACGATCCAATCCGATACGTAATATGTAACGCTGACGAGGGCGATCCGGGCGCGTTTATGGATCGAAGTGCGCTGGAGGGCGATCCGTTCAGCATCGTTGAGGGGATGACGATCGGTTCATACGCCATCGGCGCAAATAAAGGATTTATCTATATTCGTGCCGAGTATCCGCTGGCCATTGAACGTTGCCGTATCGCGATCGAAAAAGCCAGGGAAGCAGGACTTCTGGGAAAGAACATCCTCGGCTCCGGCCATGATTTTGATATCGAAATTCGTCTCGGAGCCGGTGCATTTGTTTGCGGTGAGGAGACAGCCTTGCTGAAATCGATTGAGGGAGAGCGCGGTCAGCCGATTCTCCGCCCTCCTTATCCGACAGAGTCCGGCTTGTGGGGACACCCTACAGTAATTAACAACGTTGAGACCTGGGCGAACATTCCGGTTATTCTTCTATACGGACCGGAGTTTTTCAGTTGTATCGGGACGGATGTCAGCAAGGGAACCAAAGTGTTTGCCTTGGCCGGAAAGGTCAGGAACACCGGATTGGTTGAGGTGCCGATGGGAACGACTCTGCGCGACATCGTTTATGATATCGGCGGCGGAATTCCCGGAGGACACGCCCTCAAGGCCATTCAAACCGGAGGCCCGTCCGGCGGATTCATTTCCGAGAAGGATCTCGATTTGCCGGTCGATTACGAATCGCTCAGCGCAATCGGCTCGATCATGGGTTCCGGAGGTATGATCGTTCTGGACGAGACGGACTGTATGGTTGCCACAGCACAGTTTTTTCTGGAGTTCACAGAGTCCGAGTCGTGCGGGAAATGTGTTCCCTGCCGAGAAGGAACACTCAGAATGCTTGAAATCCTGAAGCGTATCACCTCGGGTAACGGAGTTATGGAGGATTTGGATAAGCTGGAGCGTCTGGGAAACCTGGTTAAAAAAACATCGCTTTGCGGACTCGGACAATCCGCTCCGAATCCGATTTTGAGTGTTCTTAAGAACTTCCGGGATGAATTTATGGTTCATATCGAAGAGAAACGTTGTCCCAGCCACAGATGTACCCAACTCATTCGTTATAGAATTGATTCGGACAAGTGCACCGGGTGTACTCTTTGTGCTCGCCGCTGTCCGGTAACGTGTATCTCTGGTAGCCCGCGTAACGTACACTTTATCGACCAGGACAAGTGCGTGCATTGCGGAGAGTGCTTCAATGCATGTAAGTTCGGCGCCGTGACCAAGATATGACGGTAGAAAAGCGAGGAAACAACATGAAAAACATCAATCTGACCGTAGATGATAACCCGCTGTCCGTTCCGGAGGGAACAACAATCATGAAAGCGGCCGAGACAATCGGTGTTTACATTCCGCGGCTTTGCTATGTTCCGGATCTCGGCATCGAGGGCGCCTGCCGTATTTGTATCGTCGAAGTGGAGGGCTACAACAACTACCTTACCGCTTGTTCCACAAAGGTCACGGAAGGGATGAAGGTCAAGACGAATTCGCCTGTGATTCGGCAAGCCCGCCGCGACCTGGTCGAGTTGATTTTGGACAATCATCCGATGGATTGTCAGACCTGTGAGCGTGACGGAAACTGTGAGCTTCAGGATTTGGCGTATTCACTCGGAGTTCGCGAGCGTCTGTTTGCAGGAAAACGAAAGCATTTTGAGATCGACAGCACAAGTTTTTCTGTGGTTCGAAATTCCGACAAGTGCATTTTATGTCACCGTTGCATCCGTGTTTGCTCTGAGGTTCAGGGGGTAACGAATCTCGGTCAGATGTACCGGGGCGTGAATACGGTTGTCGGCCCCGCTCATCTCGTCGCGATGAAGGACTCGGTCTGCATCAACTGCGGACAATGCATTAACGTTTGCCCGACAGCGGCTTTCCTCGAAAAGAGTGCAACCGACGAGGTCTGGGCGGCTCTCGCCGATCCGAAGAAACATGTCGTCGCACAGATTGCCCCGTCCATTCGAGCTACCATCGGAGAAGGTTTCGGCCAAGCACCCGGTACCGCACAGACCGGACGTACCGTGACCGCATTGCGCCGACTCGGCTTCGACACGGTCTTTGATACGAACTTTGGCGCAGATTTAACAATCGTCGAAGAGTCTGAGGAATTTATCAGCCGGCTCAAGTACAACGGAGTTCTCGCCGGCGGCATTGAGGGAGACGAGCACAAGACACATCCGCTGGTTTTACCGATGTTTACTTCCTGCTCGCCGGGATGGGTCAGCTTCATGGAGCATTTCTATCCCGAAATGATTCCGCACATGTCTTCGTGTCGCTCACCGATGAGCATGCAGTCAATCATTTTAAAGACCTTTTATGCCCGTAAGACCGGGATCGATCCGAAGGACATATATGTTGTTGCGATTATGCCCTGCACCGCAAAGAAGTACGAGATGCACCGTCCCGAACTGTGTGACGAAGAGGGAAATCCTTACACGGACGCAGTCCTGACCACGCGTGAGCTGGTTTGGATGATTAAGGCGTACGGAATTGACTTTATGCAACTGCACGAGGAAGAATTCGACAATCCTCTCGGAAGCTCCACCGGAGCCGCCGATATTTTCGGAACGACCGGAGGTGTCATGGAAGCCGCTCTTCGTACCGCAGCGGAGAAAATAACCGGAAAACCTTTGGACGATCTCGACTTTTACAACGTTCGTGCCGTAACCGGATACAAAGAAGCGTCTGTTAACATTGCGGGAATCGAGGTGAATATCGCGGTCGTAAACGGACTGAATAATGCCAAGAAGATTCTCGAGAAGATCAAGTCCGGAGAGAAGCAGTATCACCTGATCGAACTGATGGCATGTCCCGGCGGCTGCATCGGCGGCGGCGGTCAGCCGTATCCTGCGGACGGACGTTACGTGCTT
>CAYGIB010000112.1:5837-6243 GCA_964349735.1 uncultured Oscillospiraceae bacterium
GGGAGGTGCTGGAGAAGCGCGCCGCATCTCTATACCAAATCGACGCGGAGAAGAAGATCCGGAAGTCGCACGAAAATCCCTACATTCAGCAGCTGTACCAGCAGTTCCTTCAACATCCGGGCAGTGAAATCGCGCACGAGCTTCTGCATACAACATATGAACCGAAAGAGCCAAGGGGGATCAAATAAATGGGAAGCAATGAGAATTACCAATGCTCGCACAGCGAGATGCAGGAGGTTGCGCCCCTGCCTTCGGAAATTATCGACTTTATCGAAGCTTGCAGGAGGGGCGAGAAACCCGAAAGCCAGCTGATTGCGGTTTTGCATAAGGTTCAGCTGCATTACGGATATCTTCCCCGTCCGATTCTCGACGACGTGGCTCAGCGCCTGCAGGTACCGACCTCCGT
>CAYGIB010000113.1:0-6239 GCA_964349735.1 uncultured Oscillospiraceae bacterium
GTGCTTTGACTATGTTAAGAGCAACTTCATAATTACTCGAAAGAGTATTTTTAAGATTGTTTTGTTCTTCCCACTTCATTATCTTATTGATTTCAACTTCAGCCATCCATCTATCACCTAAAGTCATCTTTGAGAAGTCAATCAAATAACTAAAGAGTAAAGCTTCGATTTCTCTAAAATCATCTGCGAGAACGATATCTTCTATGGTATTTATTTCTTCCTCGTGTGAGGAACTATCGATGCCAGAAACGACAAGTCTCGATGATAAGACTTTTTCAAAAACCACCCGTGTAGTATCGGACATGCCCATCAAATCTCTAAAAGCTCGAATATCGAGTTCACATCCTGTATACGTTCCGAGCATATCCCAGTCTCCATTTCCATAATTGATCGTTAAATACCCGCTCTTTTCAAGCAATCGTTTTGCTTTATTAAGATCAATATTATATTTATCTGCATACTTTCTGAAAATTACCCCTTCTTTTGTTTCTATTGCCCTTTGAAGAGAATTATCATATTCGTATCCATCAAATATTTCATACGTATCAGCCTTAACAAAATAATCTAAGACGATAACTTCTGCATCAGTGAGCTTCTTGGTAATTATCAATTTCTCAATTTCAGAAAGCTCATCCGGTGCTAAAGAAATTGATACATGGTTTCGTGCAACTATTTCGTCAGCGCAACGAATGAAATCCTTGAATTCAGAAGAAACAACCATATCATTGCTCTCCGACGGCATGTATTTTTTCAGTTCAGTTACGAGATTGCTTATTTTGTCTATTTTGGGGAACAGCGCAACATAGTTTTTATCTATAAACCCCTTCATATCATCTGGCGAAAGATTATCTAATAGAATTGGTATAAATTTCTTTTCATTTGCCCAAACGGCACCCATTTCACACAGACAATACTCGCTTTGATAAAAGCTTCTTGTAAGCAAAAAAATGACTAATTCGGACTCTGACAGAGCTTGCTTTACAGCTGAATGAAAATTTTCCCCTAATGCAACCCCCGTAAAATATAAAGACGAATAAAATACTTCTTCTTTATTTATGCCAAGGCTGACCAATGCATCAAGAAACTTCTCTCCCACATTTGCATCTGCAGAGGAATGACTAATAAAAATTTTTGTTGGTTTCGTATTGCTCATCTTATTATCCTCACAATGAAATCCTCATCAATCATTTACGCTAACTAATATTTTCATTGTATATTTTACACATCCATCTTTACCCCATTATCCATCAGCCACTTTTTCCGCGTCTCGTAATCCGGCATGACGGTCCGGAGTAACGACCAGAAGCGCGATGAGTGGCTTTTTTCTAGGATATGGCAGAGCTCATGAACGATGATGTAGTCGATTGTTTGTGCGGGAGCTAATATGCAGCGCCAGTTGAAATACAACGAGTTATCGAGAGCGCAGGAAGCCCAGCGCTTCTTCTGTTCTTTGACGTGAATCTCTTTTGGTTGGACACCGAGTTTGACAGCATAGTAATCAATGCGCTTCTGAATCTTCTGGTAGCATTTCTGCTTGTACCAATCGATCATAAATGGCCGCAGATAATCCTGTTCGGTGGATTTCGTTTGGACTAAGAAAATGCCTTTGCTAAGGGTTACTACCGGCTTACGATAGGCAGCGTCGATTTGCAAGTCCAACCTGTAATTGCGGCCCATGTATAGTAGCGCTTCACCGTTGACGAATTCACGCAGGACAGGCTGGAAACGGATATCTTTCATCTTATAAAGCTGCTGTGTGATCCACTTGGCTTTGCGTGCGACGACCTTGATGATTTCTTCGTCGGTGCGGCCTTGGGGAGAGGTGACGATGACCTGTCCGGGGGCATCGACGGCGATCTCGATTGTTTTTCGGCGCGAGGAGTAGTACGGGGTGAAGCAGATGGTGCTGTCTCCGTAGGGAAAGGACAAGGCCTTAGGATCATTGGTAATCGGACTGTTTGTATGCATCGTTTTACCTTGCATAGTGTTTTTTTGCGAGTGAAATAAGTTCTGGCAGGAGTGATTTGCGATCTTTCAGTGGGATTAGCCTGGCATATTTATTATTCAACAGCTGAAAGATGGCGGTTTCAATAGTTTTGGTTTTAGTTGGATTAGTAATCCAATCGATTGTATAAGTCTTTTGAATTGTATCATCGACTGCATGTGTTATTTCTTTGGCATTAGTACTAATAGAATCGGCATACTTTACCTCAAGGGCTTCTTTTAGCGGTCGAATACCGGATGAATCAGGAAGTGGATTGCCGGTCTCCAAAACAACATCTTGACCGCGAACTTTATTCAATTCGTCAAGCTTGGCTTTAATCACTCCGTAGATTGCAAATTCTCGGGTGTCAAGGCCGAGTTGAGCTGCTTCGTTATCGGCTCCTGTCATGATCTCATCGCGTAGGGAATCGAGTAGTTTTCTCATGGACGCCCAGTCGTCCTGGGTCTCGGCTAGGATTTGTTTAAGCTTCTCCAGAAGATTGGTATAGTATTTGGGGTTATCATCGAAACGAGCTGTTATGGCTCTTCTCGCGGCGTGTTCCATTGCGGATGCGACGGCTTCATTGGAGCCGAGTGCATGGAGCTTTTGCCGGTAATCATTGTCAAATAAGGTGACGGGTTCGATCCACTGGATGATGCCCTTTGATTCGATATATTCGGAAATGAGTGCTTTGACTTTCTCACCGCAGTCGGATATGTCGATCTTTTCATCAGCTTCATAGCGTGCCTTGGCAGCAATCCGAATATAGGCGAGCCAGCTCAGATTGTTAAGATATTCATTGCTAATCTTCTGCGGAAGGATGCGCTCGATACTGGTCGCGAACCGCTTGTAAGCCATTTCAAATTCAGCACGTTTATTTTCCGGCTCCAGTAATTTGACGAGTGCGTCTAGATTAGCAGGATCAATTCCATGGAAAATATTCATCACAGCTTCCCGATAGGTGAGCATCTGCTTATAGAGCTCGTTTATCGATGTCAGCGGGGATCCGATATCTGCCGTATCAAATATCGCCAGTGCTTCCTGCAGGGAATCGGATACGCCGTAGTAATCGACAATATAGCCGCATTTCTTCTGCGCTCCGCAGGTCCGGTTGACACGTGCGATCGCCTGAAGTAGATTGTGTTCTTTTAGGGGGCGGTCTAGATACATGACTTGCTCGACTGGCGCATCAAAGCCGGTCAGCAGCATGTCCTTGACGATAATAAAACAAAGAGGATCTACATCTACCGGCTTGGTAAATCGGTCTATAATCGCATCCTGTTCGGCTTTGGTGGTATGGTGTTGGCGCAAGTGCGGCAGATCGTTGTTTGAGCCGGAGAAAATGACCTTAGCTTCCATTCGAGCTCCGATATCCGGTCCGAATATCGTTATCTTACTCTTATCGAAAGCGTTTCTGTATTTGACACAGGCTTCCCGGGAAACACAGACAATCTGTGCTTTAAAACCATTGGGATATACTGTGTCCCGGTAATGCTCGAGGATGTCTTTCATAATGTCATCGATTCGGCTGTCTGCTTCCACGATGGAGCGTTTGGTCGCATATTTGGCTTTGATCGCTTCCCGCTCTTTGTCTGTGCGTTCTGCGAATTCTTCGTCGAAAATATCGGCCAGGGTATCATCTTTGATATGCAGTTCCGGCTTTCGGCCTTCATACACGATCATGACTGTGGCTCCGTCATCGACGGACTGCTGGATGCTGTATCGGTCGATATAGTCACCAAACGTGCGGCGTGTACTCTTGTCCTGCTTATCAATCGGCGTACCGGTAAAGCCAATAAAGGCTGCGTTAGGCAGAGCGTTGCGCATATTCATTGCCATTTCTTTGTACTGGCTGCGATGAGCTTCGTCAGCGAGAACTATCACGTTGGACTTGGTGGTCAGTACCGGGAATTCCTTGGAATAGGTGAGTGTTTCTTCCGCCTCTCCAAACTTGGCAATGATAGCAGCCGCCGCTTCGTCTTCGCTTGCAAACTTAAAGATCGTTGTCAGAATGATCTGTGGCGAAGCCTGTGTCAGAAGCTTCATCAGGTCTTTGACAGACGTGGCCTGGACCGGTGTGGTGATCTTCGCCATGGTACGGTCAAAAGTCCCTGTGATCTGTTTGTCGAGATCAATACGGTCGGTAACGACCAGAATTGTCGAGTCAGACAGTGAGGGAGTGCGCTTGATCTTTCGTGCCAGCAACACCATCGTAAGGGATTTTCCAGATCCCTGGGTGTGCCAGATTACGCCTCCGCGCTCTTCGTTGGTCTTTGCATGAAGGAGCCGGTCGAGTGCTTTATTGACGGCACGATACTGCTGATAACGGCAGATCTTCTTTACCTTCTTGCCGCTGGTCAGGTCTCCCTCATAGAGAATGAAGTTCTCCATAATGTCCAGAAGGTTCATTTTGGCTATGGTTCCGAGTAATAGCAGGTTCTGCCCAATCTCCGGATCAATAGTTTCCGCTCTGGCAGGATACGGATCTTTCCATTCGAGATATTGCTGATAGCTGGAGCTAATCGTACCGACATATCCATGATATTTGGCAAGAATTCCTGTAAAGAAATTCGTATAGAAAAGTCGTTCAGATCCTTCCGGAGCAGGTGATCCACGACGATCCATATAACGCTGCAGTTGTTGGAATGCTTCGTATTTTCCGACGTTCTCCGTGCCGGACGTCTCCAGAAAAGGAGATTTACATTCTAGTACAACAACAGGCAGTCCATTTATGAAAATAACAATGTCCGGGATGACATTCTCATTTGCGCCATAGACTTTGAACTGGCGAACGACAAGAAACTCGTTATTGGCGGGGTTGGTAAAATCAATAAAGTGAACGGTCTGAAAAGACTTCTGCCCGTTTATCGTCTCTCCCAACGAGAAACTGAGATTCACAATCGCGTCGTAGACCTTCTCGTTGATCGAAAGAAGATCCGTGCCCAGGAGTTCGGCTTTCTCCAGATGCAGAGCCGCCTTGTTGACCGTGGTATCTGACATCCATGGATTCAGCCGCTTCAAACAAGTGCGCAAACGTGCGCTCAGGATGGCAGAAGACCATGAGTCCCGTTCACCTTTTTCCGGAGTAAGTAGAGAGCCGTGGATGTAGGTATATCCATCCGGCAAGCTCTGCAAGAATTCGACCGCCGGTATCTCAACTAAAATCTCTTCATTACCAAGTGACTGCGTCATAAGGGTACCTCATAACTGAAATGAAATGAAATCAGACTTTCACACGTGTTTTTCCGGTCATAAGCTGCTGCATAAGGGAGGACTTAAGTTTATTTAATGATGCCTGCTTAGCTTGGTAAGTATTTAAATTATCATCAATAGCTGTGAGAATCTTAGTAATTTGTTCTTGTTCTGGTAAAGAAGGAAGTTGGAATTTTGAATTGATTAATTTCTCCTTGTTTAATGTTGCTCCTTTAATAGCCGCATCAGTATCATAGGAAAGCGTAGGAAGAAGATAATACAAAAAGTCATAATTCATATTGTCGGACAATGGAACAAAAGCAGCAATAGCCTCGTTAGTATACAAATCGCAGCCCGCTACCGCAGTCTTGCCAATTGTTAATTTGAAACTCATCAATACGGTACCCTTTTTTACAAGTTTACAGTTTGAGTTTACTACACCAATATCACTTATTTTCTCTGAACTTGAAAAAACACATTTGCCTGCATTATTAAGGTCTCTGATTGATAACCAGACATTCTTTGTAATGTTATCTACATCCCAATAAACCGGATTGTTTCTACTTGGGGTACCACCAATTTGAATCTTAAAAAATTGCCCAAGTCTTTTTACTTCCCACTCAACCGGAATCCTTCCGATTTCTGTATCCTTGAGCTCCGTATGCCCGATTCCTTTAGTCAGAAGTTGCTGCATCATACCCTGTTTCAGGACTTTCGTCTTTTCGATCAGGGATTCGGTTTCGGAGATGTGCTCGTCAACCGTTGACAGGATATCAGCGATTTTTTGCTGTTCTGGGAGAGGTGGAAGTGGAAGCGTTATATCTCTTACTTGTTGGAAATTCAAACCTTCTCTGCTTGACCCCGTATTGAATGAATCAATTTGATTTTGTCCAATTTTTGAATTCAAGAAATTGCTGAGAAATTGAGGATATGTGAATTGACTGGATCGAATGATGCATACATGCTGATTTACATTTCCTCGTTCGAAAAATGCTGGAACAAACGTGCAACGTCCGATAGATGCTCCTGTTATATTAAGGAGAACATCATTAGGATGAACTTC
>CAYGIB010000114.1:0-6199 GCA_964349735.1 uncultured Oscillospiraceae bacterium
TGATTGAAGAGCGAAATCGATATGATGAGGGGGAGAGCTTTGAGGAGTGGCACGAAAAGCAGATTCAGCCGGTTAATGATTGGGTTAACTATATTCCGAGTGCTTATCAGGAAAAGGTTCGCATGAGTGAAGAGATACTAGACAGGACAGATTATGCGGAGCAGAGACTATTAACATATATAAACCTGATGCCCAAAGCGTCTTATGAAAGCAACCTGAAACCGAATATCAATTTGATTGCGGAGGTGTATGCATATACGGAGATGGACGAAATAAGGGAAGACTTTTTCTGGGATTCACTTAAATGGCTTGGTACGCCATACGACAAGATACTACTCGCACAGAATCAAACAATCGCCGACTGCAGCTCATATGTGCGAGGAATATTCATGGAGAATAACATATGGATTAGTCTTAATCAATCATACACTCGAGCATCACAACAGATGTACATGGCAACAAATCAGGATAGTAAGGCGCATTACATACAGCTGATTAAGGATTTTTCTAAAAGAGATTCATTTAAGGCGTTTTGTGATGAAATTAGACAAAGCGAAGCATATTCTTTGTTACTCAGGGATGATTACAAAACAAATTCAGGGCAAACTATCTATCAGTATGCTAAAGGGGATGGTATGCAAACGGTCGATTCTTTGGATTTAAAGCCGTTTCAGGTTATCTTTTACGATTATGGAGATGAATACAAAGGTGTAGATCATGCGGGAATGGTACTGGGAACAAATAAGACCGGGCAAACTATATTTATAGAAACGGCTGATGAAGGTAGAAAACTTGAAATTATTGCCCCAGGTCACGAAAGATATGAGTATAGACTGGAACAATCAATTCGGGGCGCGGATACGGCTAGAATTGTTGGTGTAAAGGACTATCTGGTATAGGGCATTATTTGGGAGTAATAGTACACATAGAGTCAGATTTGGCTAAGGGGGAGTAATGATGATTATTACGAAGATGAAGCGGTTTTTGTCGATTTGTATATTTTCTATTTTGATCGGTCAAATAGTAACCGGATGCCAGAGCCATTCTCGACCATCTTCTGCGACATCCGGAGTTACTTCCGAAATAACGAATTTAACGGAAATTTCCGTGACGGACCCGACTGAGTCGTCGTCGATTAACGGAGCAGAGATTATCCGGGAAACGGTATCGACGGAAACTCGTATAGAGATTGAGTATGGCAGTCCGGCGCTATACATTGATAAGGACGCTCGCAGGGACTTTGCCGTAATAATGAGTAACGGAGAGGCTCGCGAGGTATCGGGGATTCTAAGTTCCTATGAATATTCGCTGAATCGAGCCGCGGTTGCAATGCTTTTCGATGCGAAGGAATCCGGTGGAGGCCGATTGCTGTACTCCGATGGAACAACAGAGAAAGAAGTTGCAGAGAAAGTAATGGATTATCGGATATCCGATAACGGGAAAGCAATCGTTTATCTTGTGGAAAAAGATGTAACGGGCAAAGAAACGGAGCTATTTATTTATACAGGTGCCGATGCGAAGAGTCAGCTGATTTTCGAAAATGTGCAACCGCAATTTTGCGTCTCACCCAACGGAGAAACGGTTGTGTTCGTTGCATCCGAAGAGGCAGGAGAGAAGCGGACGGCGTGCCTATTGTGGCGAGAGAATGAAGCTTTGGTTGAGGTTTCCCGCGACATGGTTCCCATTGCGGTTTCGGATGACGGTCGCAATGTATATTTACTTCGCGAAGATACGCAGGGCACGAACCGAGAGCTGTGGGCATATTGTGACGGGAAGATGATTCTATTGTCGGATGCTTTATACCAATATGGCGACAGCATATTGATTAACAGCGATGGAACGCAAGTTTTATATGACGATAGCGACGGCTTGTGCCTTTTTGAAAAAAATGAGCCGGTGACCATTTCGAAGAACAGGAGCATTGAGCCCATCGATCCGAATCGCTCATCGAAAAGCCTTGCGGGGGAGACGGACATCTTTGTGTACAACACCGGAACGGATTCTTTGCGGTACACCTTTTTTGAGATGCACCACAGAACGGGCACCGGAGTCGACTATGCGTATATTGACGATATAGGCGGATACATACCCATAGCGACAACCTTAACCTTCTTGCCCGGTGAGAATTTTCGACAATCGGGAAACACCATGCTTTTCACTGATCTGGAAAGCGGGAAGCTGATGTATATCCCGGACGTATGCTTGCCGGATTATATCAACGGGTATTCCGCAAAAGCGGGTGACATTATCTATGAAGATGCTCGTTTTTCAGATTTCTGCCTGACTCGCGATGGCACCGCTTTCTACACGGATTCCGATAATAATGTAGTTCGGTACGACGGACAGCGAAATGAAATTGTTGGCTCAGGGTATCAGATACTTGGCTGTTACTCAAGACCGGACGAGCCGGATATTGTGTTCTTGGGCAAAAGCAAGGTGCCCGGAGATGATCCGGTATCGGAATATGTCTCTAGTTACTATTATGATCTGTACATTATCGAGGATGTGGCGGGCTTAGAACCGGTATTTATTGAGGAAAACGTTGGGCAAGTCTTTTTTCTGGAGGGTGGAGTTTATTGCCTGTCACTTAAAGATGTCGCGGATGGTATCCGAGACTACTACTCAAATCCCGAACAATACGATGAGTTCAACCGACTTTCAGCAAAAGATTCATTTGACGTAAACAATCTTAAGTACAGCGAAGACGGAACAACCTTTGAGACGGTGGGTGTCGTTGAAAGAGTATACCAACAGGGTGGTTGAGCGAAAACACTAATCGATTTATTGGTTATTGGAATGGTTTCAGACGTTCGCACCTTGAAAACGAATAACTCTCTTAATAAAGCAGAGTCGTCCCGGAGAAAAATGCTCTGGACTACGTCACGGGTAGAAATGTCTACGGCACGAATCTTCTGATGCGCACCGTCGGCGCAGACGCGTTCTACTACATGTACAACGCACATGCGGATGTGACGGCGCTACTAGATAGCGCCGGCGAAGTCGCCGCCACCTACGACTACGATCCATTCGGAAACATCCTTGAGCAAACCGGGAATGTCAGCAACACGATCCTCTTCGCTGGATACCAGTACGACGAGGAGACCGGGCTCTATTACTTGAATGCCCGCATGTATGATCCGGTGACCGCGCGGTTCCTGCAGGAAGATACGTTCATGGGGAACGCGGGGGATCCGCTGAGTCTGAATTTGTATACGTACTGTTATAATAGTCCGATGAGGTACTACGATCCGACGGGGCATAAAGCACAAGTGGTTATGCCGAGCGGGCTTTTCGGGATGCCGTCGGATGTGGCTGAGAGACTTTACGGCGATGATCAGGATACGACAGAGGGTAAGAAACTCACGAAGAGTAGCGGGTCAAGATCGACCAAAAACCTCAGCGCTTCAAAGAATACAAATAATTCGACAACGTATATTCAATCCAATCAACCGGTTGTAAACAGTGCCGGAGAAGCACAGTATATCAATTATTTGGAGCTTCAAAAAGAGAACGATCAAAGAGAGAGTGAGAAGCGTAATACTACAATTACGGACTATTTGAAGAACGACTCTGCGTTTGCGAAGACGAAGATTGTGGAGGATACTATTGCAGGTGCAATATATATGGGAAGTGATAACTACCTGTCTGCGATGGAAATGCATATCAGAAATTGGGAGGAAGGGAAACAGCAAGAGATAACCATTGAAGACTTAATTGAAACAATAAATTCTTTGAAATTGGCTAATGATGACGTTGCTCTCTTCTGGCAAATATATGAAAATACGCCAATGACCGATAAACAAGAAAGAGTGTTGTTGCAGATAGGAACATCTTTAGGTGTGAAATATGAACAAACAACGATTCCAGATCAGCCACCATATACACATTTAGATTGCTCAGCATTGATGCTTACTGGTTTTAGGGATGCGAATCTTAAGCCACCTGTGAGTTTGCCCCGCAAGTCAACAAAACAGACCGAACAAGGCGTGTTAGTATACGATGCACAGAAAGATGGCAATCTCGATTTTAGTCTTCTTCAGCCCGGAGATATCATTGGATATGATCTTCACAAATATGATAGTAGTGGGGCATGGGTTTACGGACATGATGACGTTGTTGACCACGTTGGGGTGTTTTTTGGCTATGATGATAAAGGAAATCCAAGAGTGATTGATGCCTCAAGCTCAGGAGTTTCAATACGGTCGATTTACGTTGGAAGCGATAAAGAAAATATCGAGAGAATTGTAAGGGTAATTTAATATCTTAGGGGGATAAAAAAATGAAGCAACGTCTTTTGATTGCAACACTTGTTTTAGTTGTCGTGGGCTTACTTACGGGTTGCGGTCCGGATGAGGAGTTCTTCACGTCTTCTTCAGCCGATAGTGACAGAACATCCGTGTCGGCATCTGCAACCAATGCACCCGAGACTTCCAAGAACCCAGCATCCAGGTATGCGATTACTCCGCAATTTGATGATGCTTCGGCGTTCAATGATGCCGGATATGCGGTAGTTGGAGTGCAATTGAACGGCAAGATGAAATACGGTGTGATTGACGAGACGGGGGAGTATGTTATCGAGGCGCGGTTTGATGCGTATGACATGCCAAGCGTTGATCTGACGAGACAGGAGAACATTGACAATACCATAATCTGGCTGCGGGAGGGAGATCGTTGGAGCATCGTAAATGATGCCGGCGAGTGGCTTTCCGAGTCACTTTTCGAGAATTATACTTACTTTTCCGAAAACGGTCTTGCAGGCGTAGAAATCGATGATCGATGGGGCTTTTGCAATCGAAAAGGACAGGTGGTCATTGTGCCGCAATTTTCGCAAGTTCGTTCTTTTGACAACAATGGTTATGCCCTGGTGTGCGTGGACGAGAAATGGGGAACCGTGAATGAAGCCGGAGATATCGTGATTGAGCCGCAGTATTTCCGGATTACGACAGACGGAGCGCTTACCGATTTGTTTTTGTACTGGAGCGACGGTGGCGCGAGGGTCTATATGATCGACGACGGCAATTACAATTACGGTCTGATTTCTGAAATAGGCGAGATTCTCGCGGAACCGATACTTTGGATTCCGCCTATTTTTGCCTCGAACGGCTTGGCACCTGTTAAGACCGAGCAGGGCTATGTATACTTGAACACGGCCGGTCGAATCGTGATTGAGGCATATAATGCCTTAGAGATTTCGAGGTTCTCCAACAGATTTGCATCCATTCAAAAACAAGACAGTAATGGCAATGAATTTTACGTGTTTATAAATGAAGAGGGAGAGACGGTTGGATTGAATCACTATGAATATATTGGCGTCTTTTCCGAAAATGGGATGGCTCCGGCCTCTATTGATGGAAAATTCGGATACATCGATAGCCGGGGTGAATTCGTCATACGTCCGCAATTCGCGAAGGTAGCGTCATTTGATGTGCACGGTTATGCAGTTGTTGGGGACGGCACACGATACGCAATCCTTAACGACTCCGGGGAGTTGATGACCCAGTACATATTCGATGAATATCGCCGGGTAATATCGAACCATATGTCCTTGGCATTTTCGGTTTATGCCGTGGCACAGAATGGTAAATGGGGTTTTGTTCACGGAACCGGCGAAGTCTTGATTGCTCCGCTGTATGATGACATATTGTTTTCGGATCCAGATTCCTACGAGGGCGATTACTTCCTGAATCTCTCCGAAGAACCTCTTTTCCTGGTGATATCCGGTGAAAAGAAAGGCATCGTCAATCTTCAAGGCGAACTGCTTCTTGAGCCGATTGCAGAACAGGATTGCATCACTGTCTCATCCAACGGCATGACTGCAGTCCGCGTGAATGGTGAATATGGGTATGTGGATTTGGATGAGTAAGGGAACGTTGTTTAAGAAGAGAATCAGAAAATATACTTCCTGAACTCTTCGCGCGTGTTAGAAATTTTCTTCTCGTTCTTGATTGTTTTTTGCACCTTGAAAAGAAAATATGTTTTTAGAAATCGCGTAATCATAAGAAAGCACTCATTTGTGGCGTTTAATGATAAAAAGGGAACAAAAACAGCGTCACCGACGCGAATGGCACGACGACGTACGCCTTTGACGCGCTCGGGCGCTTAACGGCGATCACCGAGCCATCGGGCAAGGGAACCGAATACACCTACGACGGAGCGGGAAACCGAAGCACGCAGACCGTGACGGAGACCCAAGAGGACG
>CAYGIB010000115.1:0-6171 GCA_964349735.1 uncultured Oscillospiraceae bacterium
GATGGCGGTGGCGCCCTTGGCGTTCATCATCTTCATGCCCGCCTCGAGGATCTCCGTGATCACCTTGCGGCTCACCGGTTCTCCCGTGTAGATTCGAATGCTTCGTCGGGCGAAAATCGCTTCCATTGCCATGGGGTATCTCCTTGTATTGAACGGATGCAGTATAACCGAATTCGGTCCGAAGGTATAGAGCAAATGCAGAGGTTTCCGGGCGA
This sequence comes from uncultured Oscillospiraceae bacterium, assembly GCA_964349735.1. Classification (GTDB taxonomy): domain Bacteria; phylum Bacillota; class Clostridia; order Saccharofermentanales; family Saccharofermentanaceae; genus JAAYCT01. Next base: position 216 of record CAYGIB010000115.1, read on the forward strand.
GAGCGACAAAACCACGGCGCACATATCGGCGCGGTAATAGGGCGCGATAAATATCTTGATGGAAGGAAGAGATTTCACTAGAATGTCCGAGAGTTGCAATGAGCGGCGCAAGCGTCGGCTCGATGAGTCGGAGCTTGTCTGTGCATGAGTTGATGGGGGCATATGAAGGCGGGGGCAGGAGCGGGAGCCGTTGTGCGCGATACCCTGCGCTCCGATTCGCGTGGAACCTGAGCGTCTACGCCGGTGAAGTGTTCCGAGATGGAATACTTGTCCGCGAGGAAGGCAGGAAGGAAGTCGCCTGAGGTGTATTCACACATTAATTGACGGGAGCGTTGATATGGAAATGGCCATCGATGAGATCTTGAAAAAGTTCATTTCAGAAGAGAAGGGCATAAATATCGACGATATAAGCAATGACATTTCATTGCTGGAGAGCGGAATGATCGACTCGATAAATATGGTTCAGATCCTGTCATTCATCGAAGAACAGTTCAGCATCAAAGTCGAGGATAATGAGCTGATCCCCGAAAATTTCGATACGATCAACTCCATTTTCAATCTGATCAAAAGAAAATTGCCGGACAATTCCACGAATAATAATTCTTGATATCGGAGGATGCCGTATGGATTTCAAATGGAATAACGAGCAGCTTGCGATCCATAAAGAAATCAAAACATTTGCCGAGAAGGAATTGAACGATGATTTGATTAATAGGGATAATGCCGGGACATTCTCTTTGGATGGGTGGAGAAAATGCGCCAACATCGGTATTCAAGGGATGCCGGTTCCAAATGAATATGGCGGGCCGGCAGTCGATATTCTGACAATCATTCATGCTATGGAAGGGCTGGGGTACGGCTGCAAGGACAATGGGCTGATACATGCGATTAATTCTCACATGTGGGGCTGCGAAATACCGATCATAAAGTTCGGCACGAGCAAGCAAAAGGAAGCGTATTTGCCGGATCTGTGTAAGGGGAAGATAATAGGCGCCCATGCGGTTACCGAGCCGGACGCCGGATCGGATGTATTTTCGATCAAAACTTCCGCGGTCAAAGACGGCGAGCATTATGTGCTCAATGGTTCGAAGAGCATCTGCTCGAATGGACCTATCGCGGATGTAATAATTGTGTTTGCGGTGACCAATCCCGGGCGAGGATTTTTGGGCGGCATTTCAGGATTCATAATCGAGAAGGATACCGCGGGCCTTCAGATCGGCGAACCGCTCGGGAAGCTGGGCCTCAAGACGCTCCCGATCTCGGAGCTGTTTTTCGATGATTGCAGGCTATCCAAGGATAATCTGCTCGGAGGAGAAGGATCCGGCTTGAGAATATTCAACGAAACCATGGAGTGGGAAAGGAGCTGTCTCTTCGCGTGCCATGCGGGAACCATTGAAAGAATATTGAATGATTGCGTGAAATACGCGAAGGACAGACATCAATTCGGTCAGCCGATCGGGAACTATCAAGCGGTTTCCAATAAAGTGGCGGATATAAAAAAGAACCTCGAGCTCGGAAAGCTGATGCTCTATAAAACTGGTTGGCTGAAGTCGCAGAACAAGAGCGTGATGCTCGAGAGCGCTATCGCCAAGTTGTTCATCGGCGAGAGTTTCAAGAGCGCCACTTTGGATGTATTGCAGATATACGGCTCATACGGCTACATGTCGGAAATGGGAATCGAGAAAGAGGTCAGGGACTCGCTCGCGGCGACCATTTGCTCGGGAACATCCGAGATCCAGCGCAATATCATCGCACGTTCCCTGGGCTTGAAGGGGGCCTGAATTAGTGCACGCATATCTAGCCCAGCAGAGTTTTGACGGAGCGGCGAAGGAGCACCCGAAGAACATCGCGGTTCATTATCAAGATCAAAGCATCTCGTATGAAGAGCTCTATTCATCTTCGAATCGACTTGCAAACGTTCTCAGAAGCAACGGGGCCCGGAAAGGGGACAGAGTATCGTTCATTCTCCCGAAATCTATAGATGCGATAAAATCCATCTTGGCCATATTGAAAGCGGACGCAATTTATGTCCCTATCGATCCAAAAACTCCCTTGGAAAGGATGAAAGAAATATTCGATGATTCCCGTCCCGCCTTCATTATTTGCAATGAGTCGACTATCGCCAGCGTTCAACCGCTTCTAAATAGCCTTTCCTGCACGCCCGGAGTAATTGTGCTGGATTCTCAAAAAGACGGCGACAACCGTGGCAATATCATCAGGCAGGAAGAGATAGCATCCCACGACTCGAAAGAGCCGGAGTATTTCAATATCGACAGAGACGCCGCATACATTCTCTACACATCGGGATCGACGGGCAAACCCAAAGGCGTCATGATATCCCATATGAATCTTTCCAATTATATCGCTTGGGCCATCGACTATTTCCGGATAGGCTCGAAAGACAACATATTGAGCACTTCGCCTCTTCATTTCGACATGTCGGTCTTCGATATATTTTGCCCATTGCAGACCGGAGCAACCCTTACCTTGGTTCCGGAACAGATTCTCATATTCCCGATAAGATTGATTGAGCTCATTGAAAGGAGACAGATCACGATATGGAAAGGGGTATCCTCCCTCTTGTCGTACATCGTGAAAATCGGCGGGCTCAATCCGGATAAAATGAGGAGCCTAGAAAAAGTCATTTTCAGTGGAGAGAATCTGCCGACCAAGTATCTCATAGAGTGGATGAAGAGGTGTCCCGAGAAGGAATTCTTCAACGCCTACGGACCGACGGAATGCACCGGGATATCGACGTGCTACAAGGTCGAGGATATTCCGTCGGATCCTCATGTTCCTATTCCTATCGGTAAAGCCTGTGCAAATAAGGAGATACTCGCCATACACGAGGATGGAAGGCTGGCGAAGATCGACGAGGTCGCCGAGCTATGCATCAGGGGTTCGTCATTGAGTAGCGGTTACTGGAACGACAGCAAGAGAACAAGCGCTTATTTCGTTCAGAATCCGCTGAATGATTCTTGCCAAGATTTGATCTATAAGACCGGTGACCTGGTGAAGCAATTGCCGGATGGCAACTATATCTTTATCGGGCGGAAAGACACTCAGATAAAATACCAGGGGTATCGGATCGAGCTGGGTGAAATTGAACATGCGCTTCAGGCTCTGGACCGCGTTAAGGACGCGGCTGTCATCGCGCCCCAAGGGGCGGATGAGGACAATCCGGACATAGTGGCCCTTGTCGAGACGGACGAGGATCTGAATGTGGAGCACATACTCGAGGAATTGAGAAAAAGAGTGCCCAAGTATATGCTTCCGATCAGGATTCAGATTCTGAAGAAATTGCCGAGAACGGAAAACGGCAAGGTGGATCGGCAAAAGCTGATACAGGCATTCGGGGATCCAAAATAGCCATCTATCAATTGAATGAAATGACGCCTCCCTGGAACAAAGACATCAATAGGTATATCGGAAAGTTCAAGGAGATCCAAAAGGCCTTCAGAACGTACGATGCGCACGTACATCCAACGGAAATTATTTGCAATCTCTACAACTATCAGGAGGATCCGGAGATCAAGGGATTGTACGCGCTCGGAAAAGCCAAGTATCGAAATCCTTCCTTGGAAGATCTATCAAGAGAGCGCGAAGGGAAAACCGCGATTCATTCATCGAAGGATTATGGGCGGATACTTCCTTTAATGCTTCGGCAAGTATATTCCCACACGGGACCAAGAGTATTTGGGGATTATTTCGATATTCTCTGCATAGATCGGGCGCTTCTCTTGCCGGTGTCGCCGGAGACGGGAACGGTAGAAGAACAGATGGCGGCATCGTTCGAGATGTTCAAGGATGATGACCGGTTTCGACTCGCCGGGAGCATTCCGAACACGGTGAGAAACGAATATGTCGCGTCGTATTTGAAGGGCCAGATCAACGATTATGGCATTGCCGCAGTCAAGGTTCATCCGAACGTCACCGGAATCGATCTGGCTACTTCAGCGGGCAAGGAAAGGGTTGAATGTATTCTTGCGGCCGGCGGCTCATTGCATCTTCCTGTGATTATTCACGGCGGCAGAAGCGAGATCCTCGGCGAAATAAAAGGGCGATTTGCGGAAATGGCGAATTTTGCGGACATAGACTTTAAGACGTCCTCGAACGTGATAATCGCTCATGGAGGCGCCTATGGAATGTCCGATGCGGAAATCGCCGATCGCGTCATTCCTTCGTTGAAGAAGCTCCTCTCTACTTATGGGAACCTGCATATAGACCTGTCGGGTCTTCAGGAGAGCGCCATTGTCTCGCTTTTGTCCAACGTGGATACCGATAGAGTGCTCTTTGGGTCCGACGCGCTATACGAGAATGAAATTGCGATGGGAATGCGGCTGTTGTACGCGCTTGAGAAAACGGGCGCGAAGTCGGACGATGCTTTGATACGGATATTGAGCGAAAACGCGGCCCGTACGATATTCAGAGAGGAATCAAGAAAAGCAAACGGGGGTGTAAATTGATCAAAGAAGCATTGGCAAGAAGTTGGGCGTGGCGACACTTAAGTCTCAAAAGGAAACTCGAGATAAAGAGGCGGTATTACAAACTGGACAAGAAGATCGCGGACATATTCTTCAGCTATGATGCGGACAAGTTCACGGCGGCGCTTCGAAAGCTGGGAGTGGTTGCCGGGGATACGTTGCTGGTTCACAGTTCCTTCAAAATGAACAACGGATTCAAAGGCAACGCACACGATATTATCGAGTGCCTGCTAAAAGCGATTGGCCCGAACGGCAACCTTCTGATGGTATCGTTGCCGTACACTTCGTCCTCCTATGAGTATTTGATGAAGCAGTCGACATTCGATGTTAGAAGGACGCCATCGATGATGGGCATGATATCGGAGATGTTTAGAAGAAAAGGCGGCGTCCTGAGAAGTATGAGCCCAACACATCCCGTTCTCGCCTATGGCGAGAAGAGCGCCTGGATAGTCGAAGGACATGAATATTGCGTCTATCCCTGCGGCAAAGGCAGCCCTTTCGAGAAACTGAGAACGCTGAATGGAAAGGTCCTGTTTTTCGACGTGGCTTTCCCTTTTACCTTTTTCCACTATATCGAGGACCTGATCAAGGATACGCTGCCTATTTCTTTGTACACCGAGGAGCCTATCACGACAAAGGTTGTGAATTACGAGGGAGAAACCATAACGGTGAAGTCATTTGCATATCCCAAGAGGATTTATTCCACGAGAAGGACGAGAATGCTCGAGGATAGGCTGATCAAGGAACACATGCTCGAGAAAATGCGAATAGGAAGAAGCACTCTCAAATTAATCAAAGTCGAGGATGCGATACGATGCACCTATAAAATGCTCAAGGAAAAAGTCGAGTTTTATCCGGAACCTCGGAGTTAGTCGCAGTTGCTCGAGCAGGGCGGCATTTTGCGTGTCTCATAAATCCCTGCTGATGATTTTGTGCCATTTTCTCCCCTGCGGCAGCAGCGGCGTGCTCCGAAGCGTGCGGTTCCTTCGCGGGCTGAAAGCGGCGAGACGTGCCCCCGGATCGCCGAACTCATCAACGAGCGTTTCGGCGTTTCCTATCATGTCGATCATGTCTGCAGGCTCCTCGGATCCCTCGGCTGGGCCCCCCAAAGGCCCGAGCGCCGGGCGATCGAGCGGGACGAGACCGAGATCAGGCGATGGATCAAGGAGGAATGGCCCCGGATTAAAAAAAAGCCTCGAGCCTGAGAGCTTCGCTCGTGTTCATCGATGAGAGCGGCCTTTTGATGGCTCCCTTCGTTCGCCGCACCTGGGCGCCCCGGGGATGCACGCCTCTCTTCCGCCGGCGCACGGCGAGCTATCGAAAGGTCTCCGCCATAGCAGCCCTGCGATTCACGCCGAAGCAACGACGCGCTCGGCTCTATTTTCGGCTCCATCCCGACACCAACATCACCGGCGACCTCGTCCGGCCGTTCCTCCGGCATCTCCAGTATCAGGTTCCAGGGCACATCATTC
>CAYGIB010000116.1:0-6132 GCA_964349735.1 uncultured Oscillospiraceae bacterium
TTGAAAACTAAGGTTTCATTTACAATTGCTTAAATTTGCTGTACAATTCTTAAATATCCGGGATTTATTCGCTGCTTGCGATAATCCCCAATGACGGTGTGGAATGACGTGGAGGTTGGCACATGATTATTACCAGTATCATCATTCGGAAGCTTACGCCGGAAAACAAAATGAAGGCGATTGTATCGATTACCTTTGATGACGCTTTTGTCGTCCATGATGTTAAAGTGATTGACGGAGCAAACGGACTGTTTATCGCGATGCCGAGCAGGAGAATTCAGGACGGCGAATTTAAGGATATCGTCCATCCAATAAACTCTGTTTTTCGTGAGGAGCTGTCCCAGGCGGTTCTTAAGAAGTATTATGAAGCGTTCGAGCATTATCAGGAAACGTTGGCTGTGAGTGAGAAGCGGAAGCTGGAAGTCTTCGAAGGAGAACAGAAGAAACATCAAGACACAGTCGAGGAAACGGTGTCGGTCGATAAGGAGCCGGATATGGCGGCTATCGAGGATAAATCATTTTTTCCCGCGTTTTCCGGTCATAGTATTCTGGAAAACAACGCTTAGGATCGCACAATCGATTGTACCGATTAAGGAACCGCAGTCGGCGGTTCCTTTTTGGGTGGTCGTGCTATAATAAGCAAAAGATTTCGGAGGCGAACAGATGATTGAGCGAACAACGATACGCACGACCGGCGTGGCTTTGCTGGTAGTCGCAAATGTGGTACTGTTGTTTTCCATGCTCTTTTCCATGTATTCGGGAGGTCGGCCGAACTCCGGCGGCGATGTAGGGGTCTTTTGCGTTTCCTCCCCGGATGCCCGATTTCAGGAAACCGAGTATATGAGTGTTTTTTCCGGACTCGGATTGAAATCGACCTTCTATCGGACCGACTCTTCTGATGAAGAGAGTCTGATGCGCCGAATTCAAGCCTTTGCGCGAAGAGAAGATTTGAATCATGTGATTCTCGTAGCCTACAAAGATGCGGCAGGCATTGGCCTCGGTGCCGCGGGCGCGGAGAAATCTGTAATCGGATTGATTCTATTAATGCCCAGATACGACTCGCTCGGAGACTCCGACATGCTTCTTCGCAATGGCGGGACGGAGCCGATTGCCATTTTCGATTCGGCTCGCCCGTCTGCCGTGAGTCTTTTCGAGCTGCTGTCCGGAGAGGACGCGATGCTGTCGCCGGCGATGAAAGCACCGGGAATTTCTCTTTCATCTGTACGAATATCTCCCGATGGCAAGACATACTTGAGCCTTCGTGAGCTAACCGGCGACCCGGTTCTGGATGACCTGATCTATCCGGGACTGCCTGAGGTCCAGAACACCATCGCCCGGTATATCACAACATATGTGCTTGCCGATAAGGCCGATGTTTTGGATGTTCGGGGAATGATTCTTATCAATCAAATTATGAAAACGTTGCCGATTGCGATGCTGATTGCCGGGTGGTTTTTCTTTCTTTCGACGATATCCAGGCCGCATTCGATCAAAGGCGTAAAGCCCAAAGAGCCGGTGAAGGAAGCTTCGACGCCCAAAGAGCTCTCTTTATACAGCAAGATAGAGCGATCCGAGAAGTATCTGTTTGCCCTGTTGCTTCCCGTGGCACTAGCTTACGGCGCTGTTTTATGCGTGCTTATGATTGCCGTTCCGCGATATGCCGCATTAGCTGCTGCGGTCTGGCCGGTGCTCGCGCTCGGTATCGCGGCGCTTTTCTATTTTAAACACATTCGCAAGATGATGGCGCCCGAGAAAATCAGCCGTGCGCGTTTCTTGTTGTCCCTGCTCGTTTCCGCGCTTTTCGTATCCGGAGTGTTTCTCATGGTATCTCTTCATATTGCGTCATTCGGGTACTTTTTCGCATTCCCGCGCATTCTGCTTTTTATTATTCCCGCAGCCTTGCTGAGCATTTGTCTCGCGGTCTGTCATCAGGTCGATATGTTCTACACCGTTAATGAGAGGTCGGCCGATCATCGGCGCGGATTCCTTTCCGCATGGCGATTCCGGGGGGTCCTGCTGATTCCGTTTATCGCCATGCAGGTCGGTGCCTTCTTATCAATGAAAGCGTGGTTATTCATTCTCTCGCTCTACTTCATCGTTTTGCTGATTGGTGCGGATTGGTTCCGGCAACGGGTGAGACGAATGAGCGGGACACTTTTTCTGCCCGCTGTCATGGCTTCTCTGCTTTACGTCTTACTGGCCTTTATCTAAAGTCTTTCCTCCGCCGGAATTGCCTGCACTTGCGTGTTTGCTTCGGAAAAGCTATTATATATAAGCTAGTTTGGTGTTTCGATGAGCCGCGTTTATGCGCGACGGCAAGAAACGGTCATCGGATGGACAACGACAGGAACGGAGATTATATGCCAGCGACGATTAAGGATGTTGCCAAAAGAGCGGGCGTGTCGATTGCGACAGTGTCTAAGATGATTAACGGCGGAAACGTCCTTGAGGACAACCGCATTGCGATTGAGCAAGCAATTGAAGAGCTTCATTATCGGGTCAATACGGTTGCCCGGGGGATGAAGACCAGAAGATCGATGACCGTCGGGGTCCTGATTCCGAGTCTTGCAGACTATTACGGAGTATCCGTTCTCTCTTCGATTGATCGGGAGTTGTATCAGCGCGGTTATAGCACGATTATTTGCGACTACGATGAGACGGATCCGGACGGAGCTCGGAACAAATTGGAATTTCTCATGAATAAGCAGGTTGACGGCATCATTATGCAACCGATCAACGTGCGCAATAAGGATTTGACTCGCCTCGAATCGGAGGAAACACCGATTGTATTTATTGACGTCGGAGTGGAAGGCAGCGGATATGACAGTGTGACCATCGATAACGAGGGCATTGCCTTCGAGGTTACGGACCACCTGATTCGGAACGGTCACAAGCGAATCGGTCTATTTGTCGGCGCTCCGGGCGTACGAACGACGGATGACCGGGTCGAGGGTTATAAGAGGGCGATTCAAACCGCAGGGTTGGAATACGATTCGCAGCTCATCAGCATCATTGACATCGCCGAAGAGAGTGGATATTTCGGCATGCGTAACCTTTTAGCGTTACTGAATCCGCCGACGGCCGTGTTTGCCGCCGGACACGACTTGACACTCGGAGCACTCCGATATTTGAACGAATCGGGAAAACGCATTCCCGAGGACATATCCTTCGTGGGATTCGAGACGCAGGATATAGCACGGATTTACCATCCCAAGCTGACCATCGGTCTTCAACCCATCATGGAAATCGGAAGAACAGCTGCTGAATTCCTTTGCGAGCGGATGACGGGCGATTACATTAAGGATGCCCGCGACATTCGCCTCAAGGCCGCTATTGAACACGGTGCTTCTGTTCTCAGGCGATAAACACTGCCCGGAACCACTCGTTTGGATCGATAACATATGAAGTCAAGCCGATATGACAAGGCTTTTCGAATCAGATTTACACAATCTTTGTTTTGCGGCTTTTTCGTTGACATCGACCGATGCGCGTGATATCCTTTTCGGGTGACCGCGTGCGCCGGGCTTTAAAGCCGTGCTTGGAACGACTGCCTCAGTTGCGCAGCGAGACTGGATGAACAGGAGGGAAACGAAACATGTATGCAGTGATTATTACCGGCGGGAAGCAGTATAGGGTTTCCGTTGACGATGAAATCTTCGTTGAGAAGCTGGAAGGCGAGGCCGGACAGGACGTCAATTTTGAAAGCGTTTTGGCAATTGCGGACGAATCCGGAATGCGTATCGGAAACGATACAGCCAAGGCCAGCGTGACCGGGACGATTGTTAAGCAGGGAAAGAACAAGAAAATTGACATCGTACAGTATAAGGCAAAGAAGGGTTACCGCCGCAAGGCCGGACACAGACAGCCTTACACGAAGGTTCGCATTACGGCGATTAACGCCTGAGATGAGTCGGGAACATTGAAATGATTACCGTTACTTTTCGGGTCAAGGATGGCGGGCTCATCGAGAAGATGAGTATTCGGGGGCACTCCGGTTATGCAGACAGCGGAAACGACATCGTTTGCGCATCCGCATCAACGCTGCTTTATACGGCAATCGGATCCCTCGAGGAGCTGTGCGGCCTGAATGGGTTTTACACTCTGCACGAGGAGGACAATCGCTCCATCCTCCCCGAGGCACAGATAACGATTCCCCGGGGGGAATTGGACAAAGGACCGAACAGCCCGGCGCAGTGGATTATGGCCTCGGTTCGCAAAGGATTCCTCCTTTTGGAGGAGGCGGACACGAACGATTACGGCGGAAATCATATCAAAGTGGTACAACGGCAAGGATAACACGTTGGAGGTGTTTATAATGCTCAAGATGAATTTGCAACTTTTTGCCCATAAAAAAGGAATGGGATCGACCAAGAACGGACGCGATTCCGCTTCCAAGAGATTGGGCGCCAAGAAGGCCGACGGTCAACCCGTTATCGCCGGCAATATTCTGGTTCGCCAGAGAGGGACGAAGATTCACCCCGGAACCAATGTCGGCATCGGGTCGGACGACACGCTGTATACACTGGTTGACGGCATCGTGAAATACGAGCGGTTGGACAGAGACCGGAAGAAGGTCAGCGTTTACCCGGCACAATAAGTAAAGCCCAAGATTAAACAGCAAGAGGCACGATCCGATGAACTGATTTTATCGGAACGGCCTCTTTTGATTATCAATTGGCTGCAGCAATACGCGGCAGTCTTGGGAGCAGAAAATAAGGAGATTAAAATGTTTTTTGATCGAGTCAGTTTAATCATCAAGGCGGGCGACGGTGGAAACGGACTTGTGTCCTTTCATACCGAGAAGAATGTCCCGAACGGCGGCCCGGACGGCGGAGACGGAGGAAAGGGCGGAGATGTGATTTTTGTCGCAACCGAATCGCAGTCCAGCCTCCGTGCTTTTCGTTTCAAAAAGAAATTTCACGCCGAGAACGGCGAAAATGGTAAGAATAAAAAGATGGCCGGCAGGGGCGGCGAGAATTTACGAATCGAAGTTCCCGTCGGAACGGTGATTACCGACGCAGTCGCGCAGTCCGTGATAGCGGACCTGACCGAGAACGGCGCGGAGGTCGTCATCGCCAAGGGAGGTCGGGGAGGCCACGGAAATATTCATTTCGTCCATTCCATCCGTCAGGCGCCTCGTTTTGCGCGAGTCGGCATGCCCGGCGAGGAGCTGGAGTTAAATATCGAACTGAAACTGATTGCGGATGTCGGTCTCGTGGGGCTCCCCAATGCCGGGAAATCGACTTTGCTGTCCGTCATATCCGCGGCTAAACCCAAAATCGCCGACTACCCCTTTACCACGCTTGAACCGATTCTCGGTGTTGTTTACGTGGATGATAATCAGTTTGTCGTCGCGGACATCCCGGGAATCATTGAGGGGGCGAGCACAGGTGCGGGGCTCGGTCTTGATTTTCTTCGCCATATTGAACGGACGCGCCTGTTGATTCATGTCGTTGACGTTTCCACCGAGGGAGATCCGATTCGCGACTTCGACCAGATCAGCGAAGAACTGAAGCTCTATAAAGCCGGACTGGAGAGCCGTCCTCGCATCGTTGCGGCCAATAAAATCGACAGCGCCGAGCAAGAAAAGGTCAGCCATTTTATTACCGAGATGAGCCACAGGGGGTTCCGGGTATTTCCGATCAGCGCGGCAACCGCGCAGGGCACACAGGATCTTATGCGAACGGTTGCCTCGATGCTTCCCGATATTCCCAAGCCGGTCAACGCACCGGTTATTAAAGAAGATCGCCGCTACACCTATGAAGAGACCATACCGTTTTCCATAAGTCGAGACGGTGAAGTATATGTCGTCGCGGGCGAGCTCGTTCGTTCTATTGTCGGTTCGACGAATTTCGAGGACCCGGAATCGCTTGCCTATTTTCAGAGGATTATTCGCAAAAAGGGTATTGTGGAAGCGCTGAAGACAGCGGGAATTGGAGAGGGAGACGTCGTTCGAATGGACGATGTTGAGTTCGAATATATCGATTAGCGGCAAATGTATTTGATTTGCTTTTATTTTCGTAACAAACCTGACACGAAATCACGGCCGGGTCGCTATATAATCAAATCAGGAAGACGCGGAGGTGTGGTTTAATGCAGAAGTATGTATGTGATCTTTGCGGATATGAGTAT
>CAYGIB010000117.1:0-6106 GCA_964349735.1 uncultured Oscillospiraceae bacterium
CGGATACCCGGTACGTTTCGAAAGACCCCGATCGCCACTCGGGCGTTGTTGTTAAGCCAAGGAGAAAGATGATATAATTCACCCCATAGCAAATGTGCCCCGACTCGCTGCAACGAGGCTTCGATTGGAAAAACAAAGACTTTCCCGGCAAGCCGAAAGGAATCATATATGTATAAAATCATTTCCAAGAAGCGTCTGAACGATCTGATTACCATGATGGAGATTGAGGCGCCGCTGGTTGCACGCAAGGCAAAAGCCGGTCAGTTTATCATTTTCCGTGTCGACGAGTTCGGCGAGCGGATTCCTCTGACGGTTGCGGATTATAATGCTGAGCGCGGCACGGTCACGATTATTTTTCAAGCCGTCGGCCGCTCCACCAAGCTCCTCGCCGAGAAGGACGCCGGAGATTCGATTCTCGATTTTGTCGGTCCTCTGGGTCGTCCAACCGAGCTCGACGGATATAAGAACGCCTGCGTAGTCGGCGGCGGGGTCGGCTGCGCCATCGCATATCCTTCGGCCAAGGCACTCCATGACATGAAGACTCATGTTGATATGATTGCCGGCTTCCGCACGCGTGACTATGTATTCCTCGAGGAGGAAATGAGCGCTGCGTCCGATCAACTGATTATTACGACGGACGACGGCTCCTACGGCGAGAAAGGCTTTGTAACCGATGTTTTGAAAAAGCAGATCGACAGCGGAGCCGGATACGATCTGGTGGTTACCATCGGCCCCCTGATGATGATGAAAAAGGTCTGTGAGCTGACCCGGCAATACAAGATCAAGACGATCGTCAGCCTCGATCCGATTATGATTGACGGAACCGGAATGTGCGGCGGATGCCGCGTAACCGTTGGCGGAGAATTGAAATTCGCGTGTATAGACGGACCGGATTTTGACGGTCATCAAGTGGATTTCGACGAGCTCATCCGGCGCAAGTCCTTTTATCGCAATCAAGAAGAAGCAGACGGCGATCATACCTGCCGCATCGGCTTGGATGTACCGGTCAAGCGGAATATGTCTCCGACCAAGGTCCCCGTCCCCGAGCAAGATCCGCAGGAGCGCATTGAGAATTTTTCCGAGGTTACCTTGGGATACACGCCCAAGATGGCCGTCGAAGAGGCGATGCGGTGCCTCAACTGCAAGAACAGGCCCTGTGTGGAAGGGTGTCCGGTACGGGTCCCGATTCCGGAGTTCATACAAGCGGTCGCCGCCGGAGAGTTTGAAGAGGCATATCAGATTATTTTGGAAAACAACTGTCTGCCGGCCGTATGCGGCCGGGTATGTCCGCAGGAAACGCAATGCGAGGCGGTGTGCGTTCGCGGAAACAAGGGCGAGTCGGTCGCGATCGGGCGCCTGGAGCGCTTCGTTGCGGATTATCATTTTGCGAACCAGAAGGCGCTTCCGCACCCGGCTCCGTTGAACGGTCACAAGGTTGCCATCATCGGCTCCGGACCGTCGGGACTCGCGTGTGCGGGAGACCTCGCACAACTTGGCTACGACGTCACGATTTTCGAGGCTTTTCACAAGGCGGGCGGCGTACTCGTTTACGGCATACCCGAATTCCGGCTTCCGAAGTCAATCGTCGAAAAGGAAATCGAGGTATTGATGGCTCGCGGTGTCAAGATCCTGTGCAACACGGTCATCGGAAAGACGCTCACCGTCGACGAGCTTTTTGAGCAAGGCTTTGAAGCCGTCTACATCGGCTCGGGTGCCGGATTGCCTTCGTTTATGAACATTGAAGGAGAATCGCTGAACGGCGTATATTCCGCGAATGAATTTCTTACCCGTGCGAATCTGATGAAGGCATACGACGACCGATATGACACGCCAATTTCCAGAAGCAAAACCGTAGCGGTCATCGGCGGCGGCAACGTCGCGATGGATGCGGCGCGTACCGCCAGACGCCTGGGTGCCGAGACGGTCTACATCGTCTACCGACGCTCAGATAAGGAGATGCCTGCCCGCGTCGAGGAATCTCATCACGCGCAGGAAGAGGGCATTATTTTCAAAAATCTATGCGCCCCGACCCGGATTCTCGGCAATGACAGCGGAGAGGTTTACGAGATGGAGGTCGTCGAAATGGAGCTCGGTGAACCGGATGCGTCCGGCCGCAGGCGCCCGATCGTTAAAATCGGCTCCGAGAGCCGTATTCCGGTCGACACCGTAATCGTCGCCATCGGAACATCTCCGAATCCATTGATTCATACGAGTACCGCCGACTTAGAAACCGCTAAATCCGGAACGATCGTCACCGACGAGCGCATGGCCACCTCCCGTCCCGGAGTTTTCGCGGGCGGGGATGCGGCGACCGGTGCCGCGACGGTCATCCTGGCGATGGGCGCCGGGAAAACCGCCGCGAAGTCAATCGACGAATACATTCGAAGCCTATGAGTAAAATAGTGATTCTGGACGGATACACAATGAATCCGGGCGACCTTTCCTGGTCGGCCTTTCAAGAGTTCGGGGAGCTTTCGGTTTATGATCAGACTCCGGAACACTTGGCGGATGAGCGAATCGGGGATGCCGATATTGTCTTATCGAGTAAGGTGGTCTTCGACCGCCGTCGTATATCGGCCTTTCCCGGGCTTCGATATATCGGCATTCTGGCGACCGGCTATAACGTCATCGATATGAAATGCGCCACGGAACTGGAAATCACCGTCACCAATATCCCCGAGTACGCGACAATGGCGACGGCACAGGCGACCGTCGCTCTTTTATTGGAACTTACAAACCGCGTGGGTCATCACGATCGGCTGGTGCATGATGGGTTTTGGATGAAAACCCCTCACTTCTGCTTTTGGGACGGCCCGCTTACCGAGCTTTTCGAAAAGACGCTCGGCCTCATCGGGTACGGAAGAATCGCCCGGCGCGTCGCACGGATTGCCCGCGAGCTCGGAATGAACGTAATTGCCTCCGGAAAGCCCGGAGCCGAGGGAACGAAGCTTCCCGAAGGGGACCCGGCGGAGCCGGTGCTCGTTTCCCGGGAGGAGCTTTTCGAGAAATCGGATTTTCTTTCCCTTCACTGCCCGCTCACGGACGAGACACGGCATATGATTGATTTCGAGTCAATCGCCCGAATGAAGGACGGTGCTTATCTGATTAATGCGGCGCGCGGGCCTCTTCTGGATGAGGGAGCCGTTGCGGACGCACTACGCTCCGGTAAACTTGCTGGAGTCGCCGTCGATGTCCTGTCCGTCGAGCCCGCAAAGCCAGAAAATCCGCTCCTTTATGCGCCGAACTGCATTATCACGCCGCACATCGCTTGGGCACCGAAGGAAACCCGTGAGCGGCTGATTCAGACCGCCGTATCGAATCTGCGTGCGTTCCTTTTCGGTACGCCGGAGAATGTGGTATTCTAGACTGACTTTCACCCTCGGAGGTATCGATGAAGGAAGCGATTATCGAGTTCTTTAAGCCGTACGGGCCGATTGCCGTATTGATCGTTTCGATGATTCCGATCGTCGAACTTCGCGGCGCGATTCCTTTTGTCGGGGCACCCCTGGGCCTTCCATTTTGGCAGAATTATCTCCTGGCGATCACCGGCAACATGATTCCGGTCCCCATCATTCTTCTTTTCGTTCGAAAAGTCTTTGACTGGCTTCGCAAATTCGAGAAACCCGGTAAGATGGTTGAGCGTTTCGAGGCGCGCTTTGTCCGCAAGGCGGAAAAGATGAAGGGCGTTACTTTTTGGAGCCTCGTATTCTTTGTCGCCATTCCGCTCCCGGTGACCGGAGCCTGGACGGGCGCGGGCATCGCGGCGCTTTTTGAGATGCGCTTCCGCGACGCGATGCTGGCCATTGCCCTCGGGGTCATGATTGCGGGCGTGATTGTGACCGCAATCACCTATGGTGTTCTTGGGTTTCTCAACTTTCTATTGTAATCACTGCGAGCGATTCGCGATGGATTATCTTGATATCAGGCGAAGGCGATGTGTTTATTAAAAACACATCGCCTTCGTCATACGTACCCCCGTACTAATGCCTGTTCGTAAAAGGGGGACTTAAACAGACATCACAAGCCGATTGTAAGTCCCTCCGGGCAATTTATCAAGTCGTCCGTGTAAAAAAAGCGAAATCAAGAGAAAATACGCTGTTTTTTGCCGTGGTATAATGGACAGGTGGGGATGATAAACATGAAAGGATCGGTAATGCGTTTGCATTCCGCAAGGTGCATTTTATGAAAGCCTTATTCATCGGCGGAACCGGAACCATCAGCATGTCGATCACCCGCGCTCTGGCCGAGACGGATTGGGATCTAACCCTGGTCAACCGGGGGAACCGTGTCGACCGGATTCCCGCCAATATCCATCAGATCACCTGTGACATCAATAATGAGGACGAGCTCCTCAATCTAATTCGAGACGAGGAGTATGACGTCGTCGCGGACTTTATCGCGTTTGTACCCGACCAGGTTCACCGGGACGTTCGACTTTTCGAGGGGCGGTGTGCGCAGTATATCTTTATCAGCTCCGCCTCCGTATATCAGAAGCCTCTTTCGCATTACGCAATCACCGAGAGCACCCCGGCTTCCAACCCGTTTTGGCAGTATTCGCAGGCCAAGATTGCCTGCGAGGAGTATTTGCTCCGTCATTATCGTCAGACGGGCTTTCCGATTACCATTGTTCGCCCGAGCCATACATATGCGGACGGATCCATCCCCCTTTCTTTTCACAGTCCCAAGGGCTGCTGGACCGAGATCGAGCGGATGCGCAGCGGTAAGCCCGTTATTCTGCACGGAGACGGAAGCTCTCTGTGGACGGTTACACACAGCATCGATTTTGCCAAAGGCTTTATCGGATTGATGGGCAATATACACTCGATCGGGGAGTCGGTGCATATTACGTCCGACGAGTCGCTCACCTGGAATCAGATATACGCCAGCATCGGGAAGGCGCTCGGCGTCGAACCCAGGATTGCACACATATCGACGGATATGCTCGTCCGCCTGGATTCGTCACTGGACGGACCCCTGAACGGAGATAAGGCGCACAGCGTCGTTTTCGACAATTCCAAAATCAAACGTCTGGTGCCCGGATTCACGGCGACCATTCGTTTTGACGAAGGAATCCGCCAGTCCATAAGCGCGCTGATGGAACGACCGGAGCTTCAGGTTTTTGATTCGGATTGGGACGCATGGATCGAGAAGGTCCTCATGCTCAATTTTCGGAACTCGCCTTGATGTAATGATCCTCTACGTATTTGATTGCAGGTGTAAGACCCGGGAATACCCGGTCTTCTCCGATTTGCGCCAACACTCCGGTTCTCGTCAGGAGATCCATGGGCTGCTTCGGAACTCCGGTCAGGATTACATCGATCGATTGCTTTTTGCATCGCTTGACTAATCCTCGAAAAGCCTGAAGCGCGGTGGCATCCATTGCGACAACATGCTTCATTTTTATAATCAGCACCTCTGTTTTATCTCCGACATGCGACGAGGCCTCCAGGAATTTATCTGCGGCGCCGAAAAAAAACGGACCGTTAATCTCGTAAATCAGCACATGACGGTACTGCTTGCCCTCCGGCAAGCCTCCTTCATCTTCCTCGCTACCCGATCGCTTGGTACCGGAGAGAATCTCTTCTCCGGCATCCATATTCCGAACCTTGACCTCGGATACGTCGGACATCCGTTTCATGAAAAGAATCGCGGCCAAGACAATACCAATCTGAATCGCCAGAACCAGATCGAAAAGCACCGTAATTAAAAAGGTCACCAGCAGAATGAGAATGTCGCTTTTGGGTGCCTTCACCAGGTCCGCAAAGGCTCTCCATTCACTCATGTTATACGAGACAATCAAGAGCACGGCCGCAAGTGACGTAAGCGGAATCATCTTTGCGAGAGGCATGAGGAACACGAGAACCAGCAGGAGGACCAGTGCGTGCACCATACCGGCGACGGGTGTGCGTCCGCCGTTCTTGATATTGGTGACGGTTCTTGCTATCGCTCCGGTCGCCGGAATTCCCCCGAAAAGCGATGACCCGATGTTTGCGATTCCCTGAGCAATCAGCTCGGTATTCGAACGGTGCTTGCTGCCGATCATACCGTCCGAAACGACCGCACTCAGGAGCGATTCGACGGATCCGAGAAACGCGATGGTAAATGC
>CAYGIB010000118.1:0-6088 GCA_964349735.1 uncultured Oscillospiraceae bacterium
AAGGTGCGATGACCGGAATAGAAATACCGGTTGCCGCGACCAGCTCGTCCAACGTCTGGTCCTCATTACTCAACTCGCTGATAATGAATGATGATTGTTCATCCCGAGTAAGCTTTTCAGGATGATTCCGAATGATGTCGTTCACCTCCTGGTGTCGTAGATTAGATCGTATTTGATCCATTTCCCGAACAAATGCCGATCCGATAAGCCTGGATAAAATATCATCGGCACATAAAAGGATATCTGCTCCGTCGCGAAGAAGCATAAGATTGCCGCGGGAATATGCAGAGTAAATACTGGCCGGTAAAACAAAGACATCTCTTCCTTGCGCGAGTGCAAAGCTGGCGGTATGAAGAGTTCCGCTGAACTCTCCTGCTTCCATAATCGACACCGCATCACTAAGTGCGGACATAATTCGATTTCGCGCAGGAAAGTATCGTCGTATCGCTTCTTGTCCGGGAGGCATCTCGGAGACCAGTAACCCCACACTTTCAATAGCCTCGAACAAATCACGATTCTCGGGCGGATACACTTTATCTAATCCACACGCGGTAACCGCGATGGTTTTTCCATCACAGCTCAGTGCTGCCTGATGCGCGGCGGTATCAATGCCACGGGCAAGCCCGCTCACGATGATAACCCCTCGGATGCAAAGCTCTTTCACAATGTCATTGGTTGCACGTAATCCGTAGTGACTCGGATTTCTGCTGCCTACTACGGCAACGGAATTTCCCGACTCCTTTAAAAACTCTTTCTTTCCCTTGTAGTAGAGAACGATTGGCATTCCCTCGAGATTTCTCATCGATTGGGGATATTCATCATCGAACCACGAAATGGTATGAATTCCGTCACGAAGACAGGACTCCGCTTTCATTAGATACTTGTCAAGATTAATTTTCTGTTCGTTTAACAGGAAGATTTTATGCTTGTCCGTATCCGAGAAACAACCTTCATCTTTGGACGTTAACAATTCAGATTCGGTGAAATTCAATTTATGCGCAAACAAATCGCGATGACTGTTAATCAATTTGCTATTTGACATCTTGCGGATTAATCGTGATCCGATTTGCTTACCGAGCATCAGATCAGACAAATACAAGTCTGCCGCCAATCGCGTACATTCATCATTATCACACATGCTATATACCCTCCTTGCCATTACTCATTCCCCTTATAACCGGAATAATCTGTTTCTCCTCCGCTCTCTTGTTTCTGAATTGAAGTGCTTCTGAAACGTGTTGGATAGACATGTCCGTTTCATTGCTCAAATCTGCTATCGTTCTTGCAACACGAAGAATTTTATTCAATCCCCTGGCCGAAATGCCCAATTTCTCGGCTGATAACACAGCATGCTCAAGAACGGATCTGGTGATTTTAAACAATTCATTGATTCGAAAACCATCCGCTTCGCCGTTAAGAACCGGATTAAGGCCGAGGGATTTGCAGCGTTCAAATTGAACCGACCAGCACTCCTTAACCACTTCTCGAATTTTCTCACTCTCTGTACCGTAATCTTGAGCAACGGAATCAAATAATCCCTTCCTTCGAAGGCGATACATTTCACAAAAAAGATCCATCCGATCCAGAATCGGTCCGCTGATTTTCCGGTCATATTGTCTCCTCTGAAGAACCGAACAACGGCACGTAGACGGACTATCTATAAGTCGGCCGCATCTGCATGGGTTCATCGCCCCAACCAGCAGAAATCGCGAGGGGAATAAACAGAATTGCTCAGACATAACGCCCCTCTCACACTTCATCTCGAGAGGTTGACGAAGCATGTCCAGCACGCGTGGAGAAAACTCGGCCATCTCGTCTAAAAAAAGAATTCCATGTGTCGAAAGGGCCAATTCTCCGGGAATACTTCTTCCGGCGTCCCCGATCATCTTTCCGACTGTACACGAATGATGAACATATCGAAAAGGTCTGGAATCGCTCATGATTTCCCGATCATCAAGAATCTTGGCCGTACCGATCATTTGAAGATACTCAATCTTCTCGGCGCTGCTTAATGGTGGAAGTATCCCGCGCAATACTCGAGCGGCAGTTGTTTTCCCGCTGCCCGGGCTTCCTGTCAGCAAAAGATTGTGCATTCCGGCCGCAGCCAGAACCAATGCTCTGGATGCCTTCTCCTGGCCCTTGAGACACGAGAAGTCCAGCGCTGAATCCGGATGATTACAAGTATCCCCAGCATCGTTTGCTTGAACTTCCAGGTCTTTTATATTTACATCCGGCAACTGTTTAAAGCATGGATCTGATTTAATGAAATTTACGGATTCAGATATTGAATTGTTCCCGCATCCGCAAGACTGTCGCTCTGACGCGCATAAAACTTTTACTGCATTACTGAGACAACATACACATGATGCATGGATTCCCAGAAGCTCCGCTTCCCGTTTGTTGGAACTAGGTATAATAATCTGGAATTCATCGGGATTTTCTATCGAGGATAATTTGGCGATTGCTCCGGGAGTATTTCTGACTGATCCGGTAAGCGAAAGTTCTCCGAATGCAACAATCGGCCTTGAATCCAATGGATTAATCTGACCCGAAGCGATGAGAATTCCCAGAGCGATTGGCAAATCAAACGAAGATCCTGATTTGTGAATATATGCGGGGAATAATCCAACTGTTATTCTGGCAGACGGAAATTCATAGCCGATTTGACGTATGGATGCACGAACTCTCTCTCTCGACTCTCGGACTGAGGAATCACAGAGTCCGACAATTTCTACAGCCGGCAGTCCCGGAAGTATTGAAATCTCCATGAATGCTTCGACTCCGTCTGAGCCGTTCAGCATACAGGTAATTATTCTGGCAAATCGATTCCTTCGAGCTCCCACAGCACCCTCCTCGTTTGAAGTCATGTTAATCTTTATTCTTCTTTCCGGACATATAAATTATCGACATTTGATCATTCATCCGACACGCACGAACAATGATTCTTTTGAAAGGAATCGCTCGTAAGTCATCGCTTAGGAACGTACAATAGTGGTATAATGTCCGAAGTATTTGTCATATCTCTACGGAGAGTATCCGTATCAGCGAGGAAACATAATGAGACTGGGAATTGTAGGTTTGCCCAACGTCGGTAAAAGCACGCTCTTTAACGCCATCACACGAGCCGGCGCGGAGTGCGCAAATTATCCGTTCTGCACCATTGAGCCGAATGTCGGCGTTGTAATGGTCCCCGACGAGCGCCTGGATTTTCTCGCTTCGCTTTATAATCCAGAAAAATATACCCCGGCAGTCGTCGAATTCGTTGATATCGCGGGCCTGGTCAAGGGCGCCAGCAAAGGAGAGGGCCTGGGCAACAAGTTTCTCGCGAATATCAGAGAAGTCGATGCCATTGTTCACGTCGTCCGTTGCTTCGACGATCCGAATGTCATCCATGTCGACGGTTCAGCCAACCCTCAGCGAGATATGGAGACAATCGAGCTGGAATTGATTCTGTCGGATATAGAATATATGGAACGCCGTCTGGATAAGCAGCGCAAGCTTATGAAGGCCCCGAATGCAGGCGCCGCAGGCGTATTGCATCTTTTCGAGCGCATATATAATTCATTAAGCGATGGAACTTCCGCACGACTTCTGGAATATTCCGATGAAGAAATCGAGATGCTTAAAGATTTACCGCTTCTGTCTCTTAAACCGGTCATTTATGCCGCAAACATTTCGGAGAAAGATATCGGTCGATCCGATTCGCCTCATTTTCTGGATGTCCAAAAGATCGCAGAAAGAAATAACAGCAGAGCCATTGCCATATCCGCCAAGATTGAAGAAGAAATCGCTCTGCTTGACGATACAGAGCGCGTTTTGTTTCTGGAAGAACTCGGCTTGTCCGTTTCCGGACTCGACCGGATGATAAAGGAGAGCTATAAGCTTCTGGGGTTGATTTCGTTTCTGACTGCGGGACCTCAGGAAGTTCGCGCATGGACAATCAAGGAAGGTACGAAGGCTCCGCAGGCTGCCGGGAAGATTCACTCCGACTTCGAACGGGGTTTTATTCGCGCAGAGGTGGTCGCATACAAAGATTTATACGAATCCAAGAGTTACAATGCGGCAAAGGAAAAAGGTCTGGTACGATCGGAGGGAAAAGAATACGTGATGAAGGATGGAGATGTCGTTCTATTCCGCTTCAACGTCTGACGTGCGGGCCTCCTCTGTTTTATGCTTTTCGATCATTTCATCCGCGTTCATTTGTATCCTTTTTGAGAAAATGACCAACATCAACGAAGATAACAAGTGCATTCCGAGCGCTAAAGACTCCGTCAGGATCGTATAGAAAAGCGTAATGCTTGAGAAATTTCGAATCAATAAATACAGAACCACGGTACAGGAAAGATAGATCAATCCGGAAAATCGCAGGAATCTGTTCAGAGGAGCTTTAACTCGCGAGCCGAGAAGTTTTAGTGCCGTCAGCATAATGACAGCAATCACAATTCCTGAAATGGCGATGCCCTGACTCATATTCATATGCGTATTCCCCGCTCATGCAGTTGTCCGGCGATGTGCTTTTCGACTTCACTGAGCAGCTCCTCCCTACTACCATCGTTAACAATGACAATATCCGCAATATCTTCGTATTCTTCTCGCGTCATTTGCATGCTCATGCGTCGTTTGACGTCATCGGAGTCCATTCCCCGGGCGACCAGGCGCTCCAGCCGTAAAGACTCATCGGCACTGATTACCCAGACCTGATTGCATAGATCTAAAAAGCCTTTACGGACCGGTATTGGAACATCGAGAATGATCAGTTTGGTCCCCTTTTCCCTCTCGGCTTCGAGTTCTATACCGATCTGCTCCAATACATACTTGTGGATGATTTTCGACAGGAGATCCAACTTCGTACGATCCGAAAAAACCAGCGCTGCGACATATTTTCGATTCATTGAAAAATCGGAGTCGACCGCTTTATTCCCGAGAAGGTCCCGGATCTCCGGCAACGCCGTCCCCCCGACTCCGGTTATCTCTCGGGATATGTCATCGGCGTCCAATACTTTGACACCTCGGGCTCGAAAAATATCCGCGACCATACTTTTTCCGGTTCCGATTCCGCCTGTTATTCCTACGATAAACATTTTTTCTCCTGCACTCTATCCCGGTTGGGGCATCCGGCACGCAATTTCCCGTAACCTTCTACCCGACACAGGGATTTCCTGATTACTCCTTACACTCATACCAGCTCTTGCCGACTCGTACATCGGAAACGAGAGGAACCGTCAATACCGCCGCATTTTCCATAGCATTCTTCAAAATGACCGAGGCCGCCGCGATGTCTCCTTCCGAGCATTCGATAATCAACTCATCGTGAACCTGGAGGATCAGACGCGCATCCAGGCTGGCACGACTTAAGTCAACACTGACTTTATTCATCGCAATTTTTATGATATCGGCCGCAGTGCCCTGAATCGGCGTATTCATTGCCGCCCGCTCACCAAACATGCGAATGTTATGATTCGGCGAGGCCAGCTCCCTGAGAACGCGCTTTCTGCCGAACATTGTCTCCACATAACCCTTTTCATAGCCCATCGCCTTCAGTGAATCAAGATAGGTGCGAATTTGCGGGTAACGCGCATAATATTTCTCAATGTAAGTATGCGCTTCTTGAAACGATACGCCCAAATCCTGAGCCAGCCCGAAGTCGCTGATTCCGTATACAATGCTGAAATTTACCGTTTTGGCGGCTGAACGCATATGCGGTAAGACCATTTCCTTAGAAATCTTGAAAATGCTCGCCGCTGTATTGGTGTGGATATCCTCGTTATTAAGAAACGCACTTACCATATTCTCATCCCGAGATAAGTGCGCGAGCAGTCGCAGCTCGATCTGGGAATAATCGGCGTCGAGGAGAACATATCCTTCGGGCGCAATGAAGGCCTTGCGAATGAATCGGCCGAGATCCGTACGAATCGGAATATTCTGCAAATTGGGCTCAGCCGAGGACAGCCGCCCGGTCGTCGTCATCGCTTGAGAAAAGCTGGAATGAATTCTTCCGTCTTTCGGGTCGATTCCGCGAAGAAGACCGAGGATGAAAGTCGAATCCAGCTTCGATATCTGACGATATTCAAGAATGCTCGACACAATC
>CAYGIB010000119.1:0-6051 GCA_964349735.1 uncultured Oscillospiraceae bacterium
CACATATTGCTCCATTCTCTCCGACGGGAGATAATAAGAACAGTCCGTTTTACAAAAGGAGGACAAGAAATGCTGTCGTTGGATAATAGTCTTTTTTCGAAAAGAACCGAGTGGGCGCGTATCGACGTACGGCTTCCAACCTTTGACCGGGCGGCCATGATTGAGCGAACCGTCCGCGAGCCGATCTGGCTCCACTTCGGAGCCGGGAATATTTTCCGTGCTTTTATCGCGCGCCTCCAGGATTCCCTTCTGGAAAAGGGTCTTTCCGAAAAGGGAATCATCGTCACGGAAACCTTCGACGCGGAAATCATCGACCGCGTATATGCTCCCTTTGACAATCTTTCGATAACCGCTGCATTGGCTTCGAGCGGACAAATCAGTCTTGGGGTTCTAGGTAGCGTCGCCGAATCCATACCGTTCGAAGCGCATCGAGTCGATGCGCTTCGAAATGACGAGTTGCTGCCGAAGGGCTTTTCTCGTCTACGGGAAATCGCCGCCTGTCCTTCCCTGCAGATGATCAGCCTGACCGTTACCGAGAAGGGTTACGCATTGCGCACAAAGGACGGGGCATTGCTCCCAACCGTCGAAACCGACATGAAATCCGGGCCTTCCGCCGTGCGTCATACGATGAGCGTGGTGTGCGACCTGCTCTATTATCGCTTCCGGACTTCCGGCACGCCGATATCGGTCGTCAGTATGGACAACTGCAGCAGAAACGGAGACGTGCTGCGCGGCGCCGTACTGGAAATCGCGCGCGCCTGGGTCGAGGCCGGGTATGCGGATTCCGGATTTGTCGATTATCTTTCGGATGATTCACGTGTCGCCTTTCCGTGGAGCATGATCGATAAGATAACGCCGCGCCCGGCAGAGCAGATTTTCGATCACTTGAGCGAGCTCGGCATTCCGGGCATGGCTCCGATTATCACCGCGAAGGGCACGTACATCGCGCCGTTCGTCAATGCGGAGATTCCGGAATATCTGGTGCTGGAAGACTTATTTCCGAACGGGCGCCCTCCGCTTCATCAGGCCGATGTTCTTTTTACCGATCGCGATACGGTCGAGCGCGCCGAGCGAATGAAGGTCAGCACCTGTCTGAATCCGCTTCACACCGCGCTGGCGGTTTTCGGTTGTCTTCTGGGCTACGAGAGGATTTCCGACGAGATGCGGGACCCGCATCTGCTTGAGCTCGTGAAACGTATCGGTTATTCGGAGGGCCTCCCGGTCGTCACCGATCCGGGAATCCTCGATCCGGAGACCTTTCTGCGCGAGGTCATTGAGGAGCGTCTGCCCAATCCACACATTCCCGATGCGCCCCAGCGTATCGCGACGGACACCAGCCAGAAAATACCGATTCGTTTCGGCGAGACGATTCAAGCGTATGTACGGTCCGAGCGGCTCGATGCTTCGACGTTGACCTTTATACCTCTGGCGATTGCCGCCTGGCTTCGCTACCTGATCGGAATCGATGATACGGGACAGCCGATGCCCATAAGCGCGGACCCGCTCCTCTTACACCTGACCGGGAAGCTCGAGGGCATTACACTCGGCGTGCCGGAAAGCGTCGGAGCCCGACTTGTGCCGATTCTTTCCGACGAGACGCTCTTTGGCGTAAACCTCTATGCGTGCGGTCTGGGGCATAAGATTGAGGATATGTTTGCGCAAATGCTCGAAGGCGCCAGTGCGGTGCGTACGACGCTTGCGCGGTATCTATGTGAAGAGCAATAAATCGAAATTTCCGAGTGCACCGGAGCGGTACGCGCAACACTCAAGCGATATCAAGGCAAAAAGGATAAATCGAATTTCCATTTCGACTACTCGGGGGTATTTCCCTTCCCGATGAACCGGAACAACTCAAAATCGAAGTCGCTTCCCGGCAGGAAGACAAACGTGACGTCTTGGGCACCGAATACGGGCTCAAACGCGAACACACGCCGGACATATCCGGTCGTCCTGCTTCCGGAAAAGTCCGCGAGGCGGACGGTTTCGACATCATTTTCGAGTGAACGAAAGCGAATCTGTACGGTGTTGACCGGGTTTCTCGTGTTTCCGGAAATCTCAACGCCCGATGTGCCGCCGGACCCGAAATCCATATCTCGAAACGCAATCGAGACGTTGTTGCCGATGGCCGTAATCGCCTTTTCCCCGCGCTCGAATGAGTCGCCGGTAATTTCGTCACACTCCGCGGCATAGCGCCCGGCAAAAGCCTTCTCTTTTCGGGTGAACGAGAAGCCGCGAATATGTGCTTTTCGAGGAAATCGAAAGGAAATCGTCCGGATACCGGTCAGGCGCTCGCTCAGCCGGTACGTCTCGGCCTGATATTTATTCCAGATTGAAGGCTTGTGATACTCGGCAATTTGAATTATCCGACTTTCGGACTTCTCCGGCTCCCCATCCCAGATTTCAAACGGGAGCGGGTCACTGTCGAGGCAGAACACATCGATCGATATCTCGTCCGAACCGTAATCACCGAAGTCGATTCGCTCGAAGCCCGCATAGCTCACGCCGTCGCGCGCGCTCGAGAATCCCCGCTCGTTCCCGTTGCCGATCTCTCCGCCGGACAAGGTGTAAAGCCCTCCGGAAACATAGCCGTACGGATCAAGCGTCGCCGCCCCCAGCCCCTCCGCTTCGAAAAACAGCGCCGAGTAGCGCTCGATATTCTCGCCGCCGTTTCGGGTTGCACATCGGATCGAGAAGGTTCCGTCCCCGAGTGCGCGGACCCGGACGCCGCCTTTTATCGGCTTCAATTCGGCAATCGGGGAATCGATTCCGCGCTCATCCGTGACACGCCACTCCATTTCCGGGTAGGTGCGATTTTCGGGATAAATCTTGCAGGTAACTTCTGTCGTCGGGGTTTCCTTATCCAGTCGGAGCCTCGTCGCGCGAAGCGCAATTTTACGAACAGGAATCTCCGTGACCATTTCCGCAGTCTTCCCGTCCGGCCGATTCTCTTCGGCTGCACGGATACCTTGGGGCACCTTGGCCTGCCGCGCGAAAAGATTGATTTCCGCGTCGGGCAGCCCGGTCGAAGAAACCTTCACGGCGATTTCTCCGGGCCTGGTTCCGGCCGCAAGGATCGCGATGAGCTTTCCGCTGAAGAGCCTCTTGCTTACGCCCTTGAAAGAATCGTAATCCGCGCTGTTACCATTATCGAGGCCGACAAGGCGTGCGGCGCCGGTCACAGACACCTCGACGCGATTGTTTGCGTTTTCGACCGGGTAGCCATCCTTGTCGCGCATTGATATTTCGATATATAAAAGATCCGAACCGTCGGCGTAAATTTCCTCCCGCTCCGGCGTCAAAACAATTTCCGCCGCGTCGCCGAAGGAGTCGCGCCGGGACGATGCCACAACTTTGCCGTCCTCGTCATAAGCGACCGCTTCGATATATCCGGGCGCATACGGGATGCGCCAGTCAGCCGTAATTTTTTCACCGTGCTGATGGTCGATCCGCCGGACCCCCTGACTCTCCCCGTTTACAAACAGTTCGACGCCCGGCGCATTGGTGCACGCCCGTACGTCGATGACCTGACCGTCGTTAAAGTCCCAGTGCGGGAACAGATGGACCATTGGCGCTTTTCGATAATCGGTCCACGCCGACTGAAATATATAGTAGATATCCTTGGGAAAGCCCGCAGTATCGACGAGCCCGAGGAACGAATTCTTGCTGTGGTACGGCGTCGGCTCGCCCAGATAGTCCCAGCCCGACCAGACGAATTGACCGGGCGAAAAGCGCGCGTCCCGGTCGTCCGTGATGCAGGCATCCGCGGATTTGGCCCCCCAGCTCGTCCGGCTGTTGCCCAGAGACGAGCACTGCATATCGTCGTCAGCCAAGCCCGAGGCGGACAGCGGAAAGTGATAGACGCCGCGGCTCTGTGCGAGCGACCCGGTCTCGCTACCGTAAATGATCCAGTCCGGGTGCGCCCGGTGGTGCGCCTCGTAATATTTCTCGGAATAGTTATAGCCGATCAGCTTAATAACGTCCGCGCATTTCTGCGTGTTTTCCCACGGCATATAGTTGGAGCATAACGTGATGCGAGCATTTCCCCTAGGATCAAAGCGCTTCACGAGACCGACCAGCCGTCGAAGCGTCTCCAGCCCTTCCGGCCCTTCGTGTGTATCGTAGATCTCGTTCCCGACCGACCACAGGATGATCGACGGATGATTTCGCTCGCTGCAGATCCAACTCTCGACATCCTTTTTTACCCACTCATCGAAAAACCGCGCGTAATCGAACCGCGTCTTGGGCTTCCTCCAGATGTCGGTCAGTTCGGACATCACCAGAAGGCCGAGCTCATCGCAAAGGTCGTAGAATTCCGGAGCCATCGGATTGTGCGCGCACCGCACCGCATTTGCGCCCATCGCCTTCATGTTCAAAAGCTGTCTCTTGACCGCCGCCTTATGAAACGCCGCGCCCAACGCTCCGTGGTCGTGATGAAGGCACACGCCGTTGATTTTCATTGAGCGACCATTCAGGAAGAAGCCCTCGTTCGGATCGAATCGCGTCTCCCGGAAGCCGAAGCGGGTCTCTACCCGGTCTGTCATCCGGCCGCCCGCCCAAAGCTCGGTGATCAGGGTATAAAGCGTCGGGGTATCCGGCGACCACAGATCCGGGTCCGCCACGATGAGCGTTTGATTCGCGCTGCCCCGTCCGGTTGCAACTTCGGCACCGTCCCCATCGATGATCCGGTTACGGATCTCACCGCCCGGCATCGAGCATTCGATCTCCGCCTCGACCCGCGCTGTCTCCCCGTCGATCATGGTATGAATATAAACGCCATCCGGAAGGATGTGCCGCTCATCGACCGAGAGTCGCCAGACATTTCGATAGATCCCCGATCCGGAATACCAGCGTGAATTCGGCGCGTCGTTTCGGCAGGACACAAGAAGCGTATTGCTTCCGTCCCGGAGCGTTTCGGTGATGTCGATCGTAAAGCCGGTGTACCCGTACTTCCACTCCCACACCGGCGACCCGTTCAAGAAGACACGGCAGTCCATATAGACTCCGTTGAAGCGCAGATATTCTCTCCGCCCGGGCTTGGACGAATGTGAAAACTCCTTGATATACCACGCGATTCCCGAGCGACCGAGATGCCCGGAGTCCTCGATCAACCAGTCATGAGGGAGATCGACCGGTCGGAAGACATATCCGGAATCCGGGACGTTTTCAAGAGAACTCCACGGGATTTGCGCCGAAGTCGCGTCTAAATCTCCCGACAGCAGGACGCAAACGCTCCAGCCATCGTTGAAAAGAGTCTCCATTCGACCGGGTGTTTGCTCGGGCTTCATCGTCATTCCACAAACAGTCTCTTTGCGTTGTGATAGCATATATCTCCGATGCTTCCGCCCAGGATCTCGAGATCCGCCGGAAACAGGCCGTCCTCGACCGCTTGTCCGAGCATGTCGCAGAGGATTCGTCGGAAGTATTCGTGTCGGACAAAGGATAGGAAGCACCTCGAGTCGGTCAGCATCCCGACAAACGACGGCAGATAGCCGGTGCTTGCAAGGGACCGGAGTTGATCCCGAATTCCGAAATCGTGATCGTTAAACCACCAGGCTGAGCCGTGCTGCAGGTGTCCGACCTCCGGAGCCCTCAGAAAACAGCCGATCAGGGAGTCGATCAGTGCGTTGTCATTGGGATTGAGACTATAGAAAATCATGCGCGGCAGTTTTTCCTCCCGCTCCAAAGTATCCAGAAACCGCGCCGCCGGCGCAACAAACTCTCCGCCGGAGATACAGTCAAACCCGGAGTTAGGCCCAAGGCTTGCAAGCATCGCGGTGTTGTTATCCCTTCTGCAGCCGAAATGTACCTGCATGGTCCAATGAAGCTCATAGGCTTCCCGCGCGAAAAACAGCATCATCGCCGTCTTGAATTGATTGATCTCCGACTCCGTAAGTGTTCCGGCCATGACGGCCAGCCGCTTGCTGAAAATCCGGCCGATCGCTTCCCGGCTTGCCGGTTCGAACACGAAGCGCTCTGTCCCATGGTCGGACAGCCGGCAGCCGATTTCCGCAAAATACTCCATTCGCTCCCGAAGGGCGCGCTCCAAGTCGT
>CAYGIB010000120.1:0-6047 GCA_964349735.1 uncultured Oscillospiraceae bacterium
GATCTGCGGAAGCTCGTCGAGAGAGTATTTGCGAAGTTTACGGCCCACTCGAGTGATCCATTGCTGTGGGTTCGCTAGAAGATGCGTCGGGGTGTCTCGGGGGGTATCGATGCACATCGTGCGGAACTTTAGAATATTGAAGTGAGACTTATGGATGCCGATGCGCTTCTGCCGGAAAAGGATCGGGCCGCGCGAATCGAGCTTGATGGCGATTATGATGGCAAGGAAGAGCGGAGACAAGAGAATGAGGCCCAGAAGTGCTAGGAGGAAATCCGCGGTGCGTTTAAAGATCAAGTAGACTTTCCGCATGATTCCTCCTCCGCTTCTTGTTTCAGTAATCCTCTACAGTTATTCGGTCGGCAGGTTTACTTGATTTGTATTCATTCGGTCGGCGGAAATGGTACGCCGGAACAAACCATCGGGCAGAACAGCAACGCTACAGCAATTCGATCGGCGAAGTCGACTCGCTCGTATTTTCCGGATGATACGTCTTGATGAGGGCGGTGAAGCAGGTACGCGCATCCTCGCCGCTTTCAATCTGGGCGTAGAGCCAGTCCAGACTCTGCTTGATCTCCTCCGGCGGAGGGTTCTGAACCTTCCCGATGTAGATGCCGGGGATACCGGATTCATCGGGCTGCTCTTCATCAAGGAAGAGTTCCTCGTAGAGCTTCTCGCCGGGGCGCAGGCCGGAGTATTCAATGTGGATATCGATGTCCGGACGGTAACCGGAGAGACGTATAAGGGTGCGCGCGATATCATCGATGCGAACCGGGTCGCCCATGTCGAGAATGAAGATTTCTCCGCCCCTGGCATAGATGCCGGCCTGAAGAACGAGGCGCGCCGCCTCGGGTATGGTCATGAAATAGCGGGTGATGTCCTTGTCGGTGACTGTTAACGGTCCGCCGGCCTCGATTTGTTTTCTGAATAGCGGGATGACACTGCCGTTCGAGCCGAGGACGTTTCCGAATCGAACCGCGGCGTAGCGTGTACGACCGAAGGAATTGAGATACTGAATGACGTACTCGGCCATTCTCTTGGATGCGCCCATCACGCTGGTCGGATTGACCGCTTTGTCGGTCGATATCAGGATGAAGCGCTGAGTGCCGTGATTGAGCGCCGCCTGTGCCGTGTTATATGTGCCGAAGACATTGTTCTTCACAGCCTCGGTCGGGTTATTTTCCATCAGAGGAACATGCTTATGCGCAGCTGCATGGAATACAATCGCGGGCTTATACTGCGCGAAAAGCTGATCCAGCCGCTTCTCGTCGCGCACCGATCCGATCTCGACGATACAATCGAGCTTCGGATACATGCGGCTGAGCTCGAGTGAGAGATCGTATGCACAGTTTTCATAGACGTCGAAAATCACGAGCTTACCCGGCTCGAAGCGCCCGATCTGGCGACAGAGCTCGGATCCGATCGACCCTCCTCCGCCGGTGACAAGCACCGTCTTACCATACAAATACTCATGAATACCGGTCTCGTCAAGCTCACGCTCGGTCCGGGTCAGGAGGTCGCCCACGTCGATGTCGCGCATACTGCCGGGCAGATTTCTGTCCATGAGCTCCTGAAGACTGGGCATCGTCTTGATGGCACAGGTCGTCTGGGAGCACAGGCGGATAATCTCACGCCGGTCCTTCTCGTCCACACGAGGCAGGCACAGCACGATGACGTCGATCTTAAACCTTTCGGCCATTAAAGGGATATCCTGACGCGTCCCCTCCACGGGTACGCCGCGCACCATTCTTCGCACCTTGCTCTGATCGTCGTCGATGGCGACAATCGGGCGCATCCTCATCCACGGTTGCTCGTTCATCTGACGGATGGCTGCGGAGCCCATTTCTCCGGCGCCGACGATCAGCGTGCGACGCCATTGATCCGAGGAGATCATGCCTCCCTGCATCCGCCGAAACAGTCGGTATGCGATACGAGCGAAACCCGTAAACATAATGACGAGCGCGCCGCCCGCAATGTAGACGGAAACCGGCAGGAGCCAGCCGGTTAGAAACGACATCAGGTACCCGAAAATCGTCGCCAGGGTCGATGCGAGGCCCACACGGATCAGCTCGTCGATGCCGGCCGTTTTCCAGAGCGTGCGATACAGGGAGAAAATAATAAAAAAGAGAAAGTACACACCAACCTGCAGAAAGATCGCCCGGGTATATTCGTCCGTATAAATCTTGGGTATATTGCCGCCGTACCGCAGTAGCAGGGAGCAAAGATACGCCAGAAAAAAGCTGGCGCAATCGCTGATAATCTGAAGCGCGATAACAACACTGCTTCGCAGTAAGCTGGTCTGCTTAAGAAGGGCATTCCTGCTTCCCTTCATCTCGGCTAAGGGCATGTTATTTGCCGCCAAATGAATCTCCTCAACTTTGCATGTAATCGAGCGGAACAATGAAGACGCGTTAGGATGTCGAGGGGCTCATAGGAGAACTCTTGTTCTTGAGGATAATATCTGAATCGCATATTCATCCATCCAAATGTATGCTATCTCAATGCTTGCGTCAAAACAAGTGTACGGAACGTACAAAACCGTGACACTTCGGTTAAGAATTCGTAACCGATATCACGATACCACCCGCCGCTTTCCCGATTAATTCAACTTCGAGGGCTTAGAAGGTCCGACGGGCTTCACAGCCGCGGAAGACTTTACCGTTCCGGAAGGCTTTGACTTCGCCGTTTCTCCGGTGGTTGCGGTTCCCGCAAATCCTGTGGATCCTGCGGTTCCGGTTGTCCGACTCTTGTCCGGCGCCGTGTGATGAGTTCGCGCGGGCACGCGGTTGGCACCCTTGCTGTCGACCCCGTAGCCGTATCCGTAAATATTCTCTTTCTTGCCCGCGAGATTCAGGACCGCGCCGATGACGTTCGCATTTGCGCGCAAGAGCGTCTCATGCGCCTCTTTTAACGACTCCCGGGCAGTCTTTCCGTTCTTAATCACAAGAACCACTCCGTCGACATGCGGCGAAACAATCTGTGTATCGGGCACGAAGAGAACCGGTGGGGTGTCCAGGACAATGTAGTCGAAATCAGCAGCCAGCTCTGTAAGAAGGTTTCTAAACCGCTCCGAGCTTAAGAACCGACTGGGATTACTCGGCTTCCTGCCCGCCGTAATCAGATACAGATTCGGAACTTTCGTCTTGTAGATAAACTGGCGCCAATCACCGCTCTGGGAGATGATGTCGCTTAGGCCGCGCGAGTTGACGAGATTGAAAAGCAGATGAGAGCTCGGGTTGCGCATGTCGGCATCGACCAGAACTGTTTTCTTATCGGAGGCCGCCATCGCCGCGGCGACATTGACGGCGATCGTCGTCTTACCCTCATTCGGCATTGCCGATGTAAAAAGAATCGTCCGCTGCTTCTCCTCGACAAACGAAAAGTCGATATTGGATTTGAGCTTCCCGAAAATCGACGCAATCGCCAAATCCAATTTACGTCCGGGGCCGATCCGCATCTTCTCGTTCATTCTATTGCCTACTCCTTCATGCCGTCCGGCGGTGCTCATTATCCATCGTTCGGATTGGCAGTGCTAATCCTCAATAATCCTGGGAACGCTACCGAGTACGGGTATTCCCAGAAGCTCCGTAATCTGTTCTTCGCTCTTAATCGACCGGTCCAGAATCTCAACCAGAAGAGCCAGTCCGAAACCGATCATCAAGCCGACCGCAAAACCCATCATCGTATTTCTCATACGGTTCGGCGCAATAGGACGACTGGGCAGACGGGCAGCGTCGATAATCTGGACGTTGTCCATCTTCATGATTTCCTTGACTTCGTTTTGGAATATACGCGTCACCGAATTGGCAATGCTCTGAGCTGTATGAGGATTCCCGTCCCGAACCGCTATGTGAAAAATCTCGGTATCCTTGGCTGAGGAAACGGTAATCTTTGCCGCGAGGGCATCGACAGACATCGGAAGCCCCAGCTCCGCAACAACCTGCTCGAGAACACGGTCGGTCTTACAGATGACGCTGTAGGAGTTGACGAGCTTTACGTTGAGGCTGTAATCGGTAAAGGTCAGCTCGCCTGTTTCGGAATCCGTAATGGTGCTGCTGACAATAATCGTCGACTGTGCCTGATACACGTCCTTCTGAACGAGAAAGGTGTAAAGCGAAGCCCCGATGCCAACGGCCACCATGACCGCCAGAATTAGAAGAACACGCTTGCGAAGCATATTGAGAATTTGATTGATGTCAATCTCCGAAGTTGTACCCGACAACATAGCGCTCCCTCACCTGAAACCATAATCTAACTCAAAGAGTATCGTTTTGTGTAAATTTTATCAACTGTTTTTATTAAAATCGGGATTTTTGCGTAATATTTCGAAATTCAAAGTATCTGCAATTTATACCCGATAATCGATTTGCGAAGTATTCACTGATTCAAATGGCTCACTTTGCGAAAACCCAAGCGCACGCGATTCCGAATCCCCTTAAAGGCCAGCGTCAACACGAAGGCAACAGCGATGGCCACCGATCCTTGGACGAGGTTAGCGGGAGCCTGTACGGTTGCTGTCTCGAGCCCGAGAATGAGCCACTCATAAAGGAAATAGCCACCGACCATGATGAGCTCCGCGACGATAAAGGCCATTGCTTTTCGAGGAATCGAGGGTTCGCCCCTGTACATGATCAGACCGGCGACAAAGCCCATAACAGCCTTGATGACAAAGGTCGCCGGTATATATATCGTGTATCCCAAAAAGAAATCCGCGAGCGCCGCACCAATCGACGCCGGGAAAAGAGCAATCGGCCCCATGACATACGCGATGAGAAGAATCATTCCGTCCCCCATATTAAGAGTTCCCGTGCCGGCCGGAATCGAGAGGAGCGTCGCGGCAAAAACAAGCGCCGCCGTCACTCCCGAGAGCGCAACCGTCGAAATATACCGGCGGCTTTTTCGCACGATTTGAAGGCCGTCGGCTACGATTGGTTCGGCATCGGTGGTGTTGGCGTTGGTTGAGCTTGCGGGGCTGTTAACGCTATCGGTGTGATCGGTGTCCTCGTCATGGTTTACGATTATATGGTTCCCGTCGTCGTTCATAATTTTCTCCCTGTGTGCATCTCCGTCTCAAGTGCACTGTATTCATGATGAAGTATGCTGCTTCTGCGCCTTGAGCACAGATCAATCATATAAATTGAATCAAAGCATTTTCGAATGTTCTTGTCATTTTAACGCCTGTTTGATACCATTGGAAGTATCAGTTTTTTCTTTTTCCTTGGTGCCAGTTTTTCCGTTTCGGAGGTGTCCCATGTATATACCCGTTCCGGCTTCGACCGATGAGCCCCTGTATATTCGCATTTATCAAGCGATCCGAGGGGATTGCCTGTCCGGAGTGCTCCGACCGGATGACCGCCTGCCGTCCCGCCGGAAGCTTGCCCGCGAGCTTGGCATCAGCGTGAATACCGTTGACGGCGCCTATCAGCAGCTGGTCTCCGAGGGTTACGTTGAGCCATTGCCCCGGAGCGGATACGTCGTGCGCCCGCTTTTTGGCGGCGGAGCGTCGGACGCAGAGTTAGAGTTTCGGTTCTCCGGAGCTGACGATGGGGATCACTCGCACGGCGGCGAGCTTGAGCGCTCGCAAATCGCCTCCGAACAAGACGCGTCTGCCTCTCTCTCCTCATCCAATCCGATCGATTTCTCGCCCAACGGCGTCGATTTATCTGCACTGCCGATTGGCGATCTGCGAAAGTTGACGAGAGAAGTTTTCGCAATGGACCCCGGGATTGTTTTCGGACCGTGCTCGCCCGAGGGACACGCTACGCTCCGGCGCGCGCTGTGCCGGTATCTCGCCTCGTCGCGCGGAATCCTGTGTTCGCCGGATCAACTGGTCGTCGGCGCGGGGACAGACTATATCCTCCAGTATCTCGTGAGGCTTTTGCGGCTTTCCGGGCGCATCGACGGAATCGCGACGGAGAATCCGGTCTATAACAAAGCGTTTCGGATTTTTGCATGCTTGGGCGAATCGGTCGTACCGCTATCGCTGGACGAGCAGGGACTTCGCACCGCCGCGCTTCGGGACTGCCGCGCAAATGTTGCTTATGTCACTC
>CAYGIB010000121.1:0-6011 GCA_964349735.1 uncultured Oscillospiraceae bacterium
AGTGCTTATCGAATCGGTCGACCGCAGTACCGCATTTGATGTTGCGGGCAAAGGGGTTTCCAAAGCAACCGGAATGCTTGAGGCCATCCGGATCGCTGTCGAATATGCCTCATACGGGCCACTGAAATGAACAGAAGGTATCTGGACAATAGTCTCCGTTCTTTCCGCCGCGCGATTCGCGATATTCACGGGTACGATTTTTCCGTTTATGAAGCCGCGGAAATTGCCGCGCATATCGAACGCCTTCGCGCGCGGCTCGCTGACGGAGAAACCCTTCGGGCGCTGGTGCCCGAGACATTCGCGCTGGTTTTCGAGGCGGTTCAGAGATCTCTTCATATAATGCCCTTTGATGCGCAGCTCCTGGCGGCTCTTGCGATGAACGGCGGACGCATCATCGAGTTTCCGACCGGCGAGGGCAAGACCCTGGCCGCCGTCTTCGTCGCCGCGCTCCGCGCACTGTCCGGCGAGGGCGTGCACATCATGACCTTTAACGACTATCTGGTCGGCCGCGACGCACAGTGGATGGGCCCGGTTTACTCGCTTCTGGGCTTTTCCGTCGGAGCGGTTCGAGAAAATTCCTCCCCTCGGGAGCGGAAAGACGCCTACCGTTGTGATGTCACCTACGTGACTGCCCGGGAAGCCGGATTTGATTATCTCCGGACCTTTCTTGCGACGGAAGAAGCGGATATTCTCCACCGTCCTTTTCATTACGCGATTGTCGACGAGGCCGATTCCATCATGATCGATGAGGCGCGAGTCCCGATGGTCATCGCCGGTGAACAGTCCGATGCGGTTGATATTCGCCCGGATCTTTTCGCGTCGGTACGCGCATTAATACCGGACATTCATTTTAAGACAGACGAATATTCGGAGAACATCTACCTGACCGACGAGGGCATCCGACAAGTCGAAAGCGATCTTGGCATCGAGAATCTTTTCGCTGGGAAAACGGGATCGATTGATGATGCCGAAGACAGCGGCGATGACCCCGACGTTAAAGAATCTGCTCGAAATTCCGGCGTTTCCGTCGATATTCTGACGCAAGTCAACGTCATCCTCCCTGCCCTTCATCTTCTTCAAAAAAATATTGACTACATTGTCCGCGACGGGCAGGTACAGCTTGTCGACGCCTTTACCGGCAGGGTCTCCAAGCTGCGTCAATGGCCGGACGGCCTTCAAGCGGCGGTCGAGATCAAGGAGGGCGTACCGCAGCGCACCGGCGGTATCGTCATAAATCAGGTTACGTTTCAGCATTTCATCCATCTGTATCCGGATTTCT
Organism: uncultured Oscillospiraceae bacterium; assembly: GCA_964349735.1. Taxonomy (GTDB): domain Bacteria; phylum Bacillota; class Clostridia; order Saccharofermentanales; family Saccharofermentanaceae; genus JAAYCT01. The sequence goes on from CAYGIB010000121.1 coordinate 1,280, forward strand.
GCGGCATGACCGGCACGGCCGTCTCCGCCTCTCCCGAGTTTGCTCAATTCTATGATCGCGTCGTGACCGTTGTTCCACCCAACAAACCTTGCGTACGTAGGGATTTGCCGGACATTTTATTTACACACCGGGAGATCAAGCATCAATTCCTGGTGCAGGAAATAATCCGGATTCATAAGACCGGACGACCGATTCTCGTCGGGACGGTCAGCGTGGAGGAGTCCGAATGGATTGCCGATCGCCTTCGAAAAGAAGGTATCCCGCTGGAGGTACTGAACGCGCGAAACGACGAACGCGAGGCGCAGATTATCGCCGACGCCGGACGAAAAGGTGCGGTGACGATATCGACCAATATGGCCGGGCGCGGTGTGGATATTCGGCTCGGCGGGCATGACGAGGCCGGGCACGACGAGGTAGCTGCGCTCGGAGGGCTTTACGTCATCGGAACCAACCGCCATGAAAGCGTCCGAATTGACCGGCAGCTTCGCGGACGTGCCGGCCGGCAGGGTGACCCGGGCGAGAGCCGCTTCTTCATCAGTCTTGAGGATCCGATGCTAATCAAGTATCGAATCGGGGACGCACTTTCGCAGAAATTTCGATTGACCCGCCGGGATACACCCATCGGGAGCCGGGCGGTTCGCTCGGCTGTTGCCCATACGCAGCGAATCGTCGAGGGACAGAACTTCGATACCAAAACAACGCTTTCCAAATACTCCTTCATGCCCAACGAACAGCGAAAGCTCATCGAGAACAAGCGCGTGAACATCCTCTGCGACCGGGACAGTCTGAATATATTGGAGCAGTATAACCTTCCTCTTCTCGAAAAGGTCCGCGAGCGCCTCTCTGACGGGGAGTACCTGCGTGCCAGAAAGCAAATCGAACTTTTCGCGCTGAACCGCTGCTGGTCCGACCATCTGGTCGCCGTGGAGAGCGCGCTGGACGGCGTGGAAATCGTGAGTATGCTACGGGGCGACCCGTTTCTCACATTCAATCAGCGCCTCATTGAAGCATTCGGGTTTTTCGAGGAAAATCTGAGTCAGACGGTTCAACACCTCTTCGAGTCGATTCAGGTCCGGGACGGCGTCGTCGATCTTCCTCAGACCGGAGTCAACCGGCCGACCTCGACGCGCACGTATCTCGTACACGACGGAACGGAAGACCGGGCTTTCGTCAACGACTTCGCAATGGCCTTCCTGAACGCACCTTTTTACCTTATGCTTAAAATTTTCCACCGGCTTTACGACCGGTCGGCCGATTCGGATGAAGCATAGAAAATGATTTCCACCCTTCGATGAAGCATGTCAACAGGTCAGCATGTCGTATAAAATCGACTATTTATCCAGATAATCTTCAATCCACTGGTCCAATTCGCGGTTCATGATATCGAATGTACACGGGCCGGTTTCCAGGTAGAACCGATGAAACTCAATCAGCAAGAAGTCGCTGCCAAGCATCTCCTCTGCCCTTTTTTTCATTATCTGAACCTCATAAAGACCGATCGAATATGGCAGGAGGCGTGTCGGGGCGGCATCCATTTCCAGAATCATCTCATCTGTCACTTTGAAAATATCTTTCAGGTCCTTGTCTCGAAAATATGCGATCGCATCTTTCTTTGTCCAACCATAATAGTTAATGCCGATATCCAGAATCGTATACCATGACAATTCAAACTGCTCAATCAAATTCAGGCATCGGGCCTCAATCTCGGGCATTCCTGCCATTTCCTTCGAAATTCCCTCGATATATTTCGTCCAACCCTCTTGGGTTCCGAGTCCATCCCCATATGTGGAAAGCAGATACCGCAACGGAATGTTCTCCGCCGGAGCGGTCAGAAAATAAACCGTTTGATACAGGTGTCCCGGTATGGTCTCGTGGGACGTTGTTTGATATAAGTAGTAACCGGTTGCGGCATCCTGTGCAATGTATATCGTGTTATCCCACGGATTATCAATTTGAGGAATGCAGTAGAATCCCAAAACATCTTCATCATAATTCTCAGACAAGAAATTGACGGTATAATATTCCTTGGGCGAATCATATAGTTCGGGAAAATACTCGCTCATGCTCAGAAGATTGTTTCGGATGACCGAGTTCGCTGTTTCAAATTTTTCGAAGGGCTCTTCAATCCGATCCATATCGACATCCATAATCAGTCTGAAAATTTCTTCCTCGTTTTGAATTAAGACGTCTTCCAGTGCTTGAAACATCTCATCAACAGTCATAGACGATCCGGAACGTTTCTGTGCCAAATACGTATAATATTCTTTTCCTCCCTCGTATCTTGTCAGTCCGATACCCTCCGTCCCGGAGCCCTTGAGATCGGTTATCGTATCGTAAATCAGTTGAAAAGAAGGAACGACATACTGCTTGACATACTTGAGATTTGTCTTTTCATATATCTCTTTGTCGGAATCACTGACGCCCTCCAACTCCGAGAGTTTATCCGTGAAAATAGAGATGTACTTTTCTCCTTCTGTATTGATGACATAATTACAGTCGTCTAAAACCATTTCGGCGCACTCTTCGTTCATAAAGAGTCCTTTTTCTGCTCGTGCGTACTCGTATTCACAGAGGCTTTTTACAAAGGGTTCGAGTCCAACCAGCAGAAGTAGATATGCATCCATATCACTTGCATTTTTCATCCTGTGCTCGATCAGCGTGTTTTCAAAATACAGATGCTCTCCATCGTATGGGCTCAATGGATCATAAAAATGTGAAAACTCCTTCATGGAGAGCTCCCGGTCGATATATGTCTTCAGCTGGTCGTATGTGATTTTTTGCCCTCGAGACAGTGTTCCGTAATCGAAGCGCTCAAGCTCCCCGACCACGCTTTCCAAATACACCCACCCCTTCTCTGTCGCTTCCTTACTGTAATTTCCCCAGTTCGTTTCCGCCACCTTGATACCATACGCTTCCGGCTCACGAAGAAGCGTGTCAAGCAAACTCTGTTCCAAGGAAACAAGCTCCACAAAAACATTCTCGGCAAAGTCATCAAAGTCTGGCGGAACTTCCGGTTCAATATAAGCAGCAATCGGAATTGTCGGTTTCGTCACTTCGACGACAACGCTTTCCGGCTGACACCCGACTGAGAAAACCGTCAGGATTACGACAAAACAAATCAGTCGAATGCGTTTTTGACTCCACATCTCTTTCATCCCGATATCCTCCCGCCTGTCTTTCAAAAAACTCGTACTTCAAGTAGTCAGAATGTCAGACTCCCGTCTGTTTTCCCGGTGGTCGAAACACACTACTATATAATTTTACATAATAAAACATTGTTTTTCAAGCAATCCCTTACACAGGACGGCGCCTCTTCTTCTCGCAAGATATTTCCTCTTCTTCCGTTCCGAAGATTCTCTCTTCACCTTCCCGCACTGCCTTTCCTCACCGAAAGGGGTACAGGCTCATTCCCAATAGCCCCATCGCCAGATAATAGGTTGCCAAATTCAATACCCCGAGCGGCTTTTTGGATGGCGAAACTCGAAAATACATGAAGAGGAGAACAATGTCAGAAATCAGAAAAAACAGCCCGCCGCACAGCACCAATCCATGTCGAATCGCCCATCCCTCGAAAAAGAGCAACGTCGCACCTTTTGATACGAGAAGCGCAACAAAAAAGGGATAAATCAGACCCGGAATCCTCATCCGTCCCAGGGCAAACCTCTCGCTGCGAACGACAATAAACATACACGCAGCGAAAATCAACGGAAAAAACAGGTCTACCATGTGAAATCCGAAGTTCACCGTATATGCGACATAGAACGCCGCATGCGCGAGCATAAAAGCCGCAGCACCGAGCAAGAACGCCTTTCCCCTGTAGTTTCGGTCCGTATGCGCCAGCCCGAGCAGAAAGTCCCCGGCGACGGCAAACCAGAAACCGGGAAGAAGGTAGAAGTACAGAGAAGAAAATCCTCCTTTATACCCTGCGTACAAAGCAATCGCGACAAAGCACAGGCTCGTCAGTAATTTGAAGAAGGCATAACGTCCCCGGTGTTTTTCCGAGCCGTGCAGATTGCAGGTGATAATAATTAAGACGAAGTACAGAATGACTAAAAAGGGCATTGCCTCTCCCCTTCATCACTTTCGCATTACTCGTATTCCTTCATCCACTCGTCTAATTTGTGATTTACTCGTATCCCTTCATCCATTCGTCCATTTCGCGATTCAGGATTTCAAACGTACAGGGTCCGGTCTCCAGATAGAAAAGGTGGAATTCCTCCTCCGAGAAGTCCTCGTCCAAGGTTTCCTTGGCACGATCAAGCATTTCTTTAAGTTCGATATATCCGACTGTATATGAAAGATACATCGTAGGCATCGTATCCACGGTTTCCAGGATATCGTCCGAAATCTCGAAGTAACCGGTCAACCCTTTCTCGCTAAAATACTCGTTCGCTTCATCCTCGGTCCAACCGTAATAATTGATTCCGATATCCAGGAGCGAAATCCACGTGTACATCGCCTGATAGAAGCTCTCGACGTATCGGGTCTCAAGTTCCGGAAGCCCGGCCATGGAGAAAGAGATCCCTTCGACATAGGTCGTCCAGCCCTCCTCGGTACCGAGCCCTTCGCCGATTGCCGCAAGGACGTACCGCAACGGGATATTCTCGTTATCCGAAGTTAAGAACCAGACCGTCTGATACAAGTGACCCGGAATACACTCATGGGAAACAACCTCGTAAAAATCAAGTCCCTCGGTGTAATCGCTGTTCAAGAAGAATACATTGCTCCACGG
>CAYGIB010000122.1:0-5948 GCA_964349735.1 uncultured Oscillospiraceae bacterium
CCTCTTGTAGGCGCAGGCGATTGCCACTAGTAATACTTGTAACGGAGGATCGGTTATGCTCACCGGCAAATCAACGAAATCAAAGAAAAATTCGTTAACGGCTGGGTCAGGAAAAGAACTGACACGCAGTCGTTTTAGCCTGGAAAAGGGGTATGTCGCGTACATCATGATTGCTCCTTTTGTCATTGTGTTTTTGATTTTTTCACTGTACACGGTGCTGTACACTTTCTCTTTATCGTTTTCAGATATGAAACTCACCGAGATGAGCAAAGCGAAGTTTAACGGTGGGGATAACTTCGTGGATTTTTTCGAGAAAATATACAATAAGATGTGGAAGGACAGGTCCTTCTCCATATCAAGATTGTTTGAGTATTCTGATTATCATCAGAACCTTAAAGCGATTGCAAATACTTGGAAGATATGGCTTGTGAACTTTATTCCCCAGTTGGCGATTGCAATGCTGTTGAGCGTTTGGTTTAACAGTACATTCTTAAAGCTCAAGTTTGTCGGTTTCTGGAGATCCATTCTATATATGCCGAACCTTCTGATGCCCGCGACGGTCGGTGTCATTTTCTTCAAAATATTTCAAAATGACTATGCACCCGCCAATCAGTTTCTTGTTGGCGTGCTCAAAATAGTCGATCAACCGGTTGAGTTTCTGATGAAGCCTCCTTTTTCACAGTACCTCGTAGCGTTTATCCAGTGGTGGATGTGGTACGGCAACACGATCGTTATTCTTGTCGCCGGAATGTCTTCGATATCAGTTTCTCTATATGAGTCAGCAATGATTGACGGCGCCGGAGGGTGGAAAATGTTCCGGTACATTACCTTGCCATCTCTACGCCCGATTCTTGTTTTTACGCTCGTTACGTCCCTTGTCGGCGGTATGCAAATGTTCGATATCCCATACCTGATTTCCGCCGAGGGATCACCTGAAAATACGATCACCACTATTTACATGTTGATGCATAGAACCTACTTGGCCGGAAAAGCAGTTGGCTATTCTGCTATGATTGGCGTGATTATTCTTATGATGACGACGGTCTGCTCTCTTCTCATTTTCCGTGTTCTTCGCGACAAAGATGCTGCGGCGGAGAGAAAAGCATCGGTAATTGCACGACGTGAAAAAAGAAGACATCTGCAAGCTAGCAGAGGAGGGAGATAAAGATGGCTACGAATGCTAAACTCGCAGACAGCGGTCATTTCAGGTTGGGTGTAGCTAGATTCTTTATTTATTTTATTTTGATATTTTTGGCTCTTCTGGCGATTATTCCGATTTGGTTAGTCGTTACTAACGCCACTCGTTCAACAAATCAAATATACGCAGGAATGTCGGTGTTTCCGTCAGACTCGTTGATTGATAACTGGAAATTCTTGAACACACGCGATGTTAGCGTCTTGGGCGGATATAGAAACAGTTTTTTCATATCGGGACTCGGAACAATACTGACTGTTTACTTCTCAATGTTAACCGCATATGCGATTGAGGTATACAACTTCCGCCTGAAGGAGTTCTTTCGCAGATTTGTCTATGTGCTCGTTCTGATACCGACATCGGTTTCAGTAATCGGTTTCGTGCGTTTCATGGCATCGCTTAATTTGTTGGACTCATATATTCCGCTTATTGTTCCGGCGATTGCCGCTCCCGCATCGGTGTTTTTTGCCGAGCAGTACCTCAAAACAGCCCTGGTTAAGGACTTGATTCTTTCGGCACGAATTGACGGATGCGGTGAGATGGGGATATTCCATCGAATTATGATGCCCATGGCTAAGCCTGGTATTTTTACGCTAGCCATTTTCTCATTCGTTGCCAGCTGGAACAACTTCTTTGTTCCGTCATTGATTTTAAGCGACAGCAAGAAATACACAGTTCCTCTTGTTGTTAAGCAGTTGAACGGAGACCAGTACCGTACCAATTTGGGTGCCGTCTATCTGGGAATCGTTATGTCTGTCCTGCCCGTTATTGTTGTTTATGCGCTCATGTCCAAGCAAATCGTTGGTGGTTTGACCTTGGGCGCTTTAAAAGAATAATGAAGTATTATTCATTGCATGAGCAACAGAAGGAGAGGCTAATTGCTTCTCCTTCTTGCTATTTAGGATAATTAATCGTTTAGCGTACCTATCGGATGAAAATAAGGTTTAGAAGGAGATGAAAATGAACAGACAAATTCTGGTAAAACTCTGCTCAATGCTTTTGATTCTATCATTATTGATCGGGTCAACCGCTTGTAATCGCGGAGAAAAAGAAACGAATGCTTCAGTTGCGACAACAGCGTCGATTCCGAACGGATCAACAAACGGGGTTGCAAAGCTTGGTGAAAATAGTTTTGAGGAGGATTCCGACCTCATCGGATGGATTGGGCGCGGTGAGGGGGATGTAATCATTTCTCGCTCTCAAGAAGTATCTCATAACGGGTATAGCAGTCTTTTCACGGAAGGACGAATAGATGATTGGAACGGGCCCGGGGCTGAATATCCTTTTGTTGGCGGAACGACGTATGATATCTCAGTATGGGTATATCAGGACTCCGGTGCACCCGTAACCATGGTTCTCTCTGCCGAGGTTACCATTTCGGGGGTTCCCGGTTATCAGAACATTAACCGGACAGAATGTGATTCCGGGAATTGGACCAAGCTGTCGGGCACCTTTCGAGCCGGAGTAGATGCGGAAAAGACCGTTATCTATGTGGAAACGCTCGGTGCTCCGGGGATGTCCTTTTATATTGATGACATTACTGTGATGGATAAAGAGTCTGCGGATCTCCAGATGGATTTGCCGAGTCTTAAAGATGTTTATCAGGACGATTTCCTGATTGGATGTGCGGTGCCGCTGTCGGTATTCTCCGATAAGAGTCTTTTGGAGTTTATTGGCAATCAATATAATACGTTTACGCACGAGAATGAGCTCAAGCCTGAAAACGTGCTTGACTTGACCGAGAGCAGAGCTCGAGCTGCCCAGGGTGATGAGACGCACCCCGCAATCAATATTGAGAAGGCACTTCCGCTTCTTGATTTTGCAAAGGAAAACGGATACACAGTGAACGGGCATGTTCTTGTCTGGTTTTCGCAAACCCCGGAAGCCTTTTTCCGAAAAGGATATGATCCGGAAGGAGAATTAGTCGATAAGAATACGATGTCACTTCGACTGGAAAACTATATCGCTGCGGTTTTTGAGGCCATATACAAAGACTATACCGGTGTTGTAACTTCTTGGGATGTTGTCAACGAGGCGATTGCCGACAGTAACGGGAAGCTCCGTCCATCTAAGGCAGATGATCCCGAAAACGGCCATCTGTGGATGGACACAATTGGCGAGGAGTATGTGGAAAAGGCTTTCACATATGCCAGAAAATATGCTCCTGCCGGAGTTAAGCTGATATACAATGATTACAGCGTTCCGTACGAGCCGAAATTGAGCGGCATTGTGGATCTTGTGAGCAAACTGAACGAAAAGGGCCTAATCGATGGTGTAGGCTTACAGGCGCATTATCAGATGGCGAATCCGGCGATCCAACAAATAACCAACGCTATGCAAAAATTTATCGATATGGGCTTAGGTATACGCATCACCGAGCTGGACATCGAAGCTTCGGATAACAGCGAGGAAGTGATGATGAAGCAAGCCAAGCGTTACGCAAGCCTCATGTCCGCGTTCCAACAGTATTCCGAATACATCGACGCGGTGGTCATCTGGGGCATTTCGGACGGAACCAGCTGGAAGGCAGACCAGTACCCGTTGCTTTTCGATGCGGACATGCAACCCAAATATTCATTCTGGGCGTTAACTGATCCCACTCGTCTGCCTCCCGAGGTATTGGTTGCCAATTCGTACGGACAACGGGGTCCTTCGGATGTGGAGTTTAGTCGGGCAACGGCATACAGTTTCGGTAATAACGAATTTCGAGCATTACATGACGAGGATAAAGTGTATGTTCGAGTTCATGTCGGCGATAAGTCAATGGACAGTGCGGATCGCGTTACCGCATATTTTGCCGATGAAAGCTATACAGTGATGCGCAGTGAGGCAACCGAAACAGATAGCGGGTACGTAGTGGATATTGCCATGAGCCGGGAGGGGAAAAAGTCGACCAATAATCCCTTTGATGTCCTGATAATGGACAACGGAATCCCGTCGGCGTGGAATGATAAGGCAAATACCGGAAATGTTCGCAATATGGGCGTTCTCGCTTTTAAGGAGATGGCTGATTGCGCAACCGCACAATACGGGAAGCCCGATATGAGTGGTAGTAAGATCGATCCGTTGTGGAACAATGTCCCCTCGTTTGCTGTTAATCGTTCTCTGCTAGACGGAGCGGATGAGGACGGAAAAGTTAAGGTCGAATTCAAGGTGATGTGGCAAGAGGACATGTTGTATATTCTTCTAAACGTGACCGATCCACACTTGGACGATTCTTCTGCCACCTCGTACCAGCAGGATTCGGTTGAGATTTTCATTGATGAGGGAAACCACAGAACCGGTACCTTTGAGGGAGATGACGGACAATATCGTCTCAACTTCAATAACGTGATTAATATTGACCACGGAGCCGTTACGCCGGTCACCAGGACGATCATTACCAATGATGGGTTCGTTGCGGAAATGGCCATTCCGCTTACTACAAATGCAATGACTGGACAGATTATGGGATTTGACGTTCGTTACAATAACATCACGGTGAACGGTTCGAGATTGCTCTTGAACTTCTGGGATCGTACTGATTCCGGATGGAAGGATACCGCAGTATTCGGTTTGCTCGAGCTTACGTAACCGGTCGCTTGCGAAAATGAACGCTTCGGCGCAGTGCCGAAGACCTTCCGTGTTAACAGCCTCCTTCAGTTGAGGTAATTTGACGGATGGAAATAAAAAATAGGAGCACCTCCGATCGGCAAATTGCCGGTAGGAGGTGCTTCTATCTCTGTGAAAAAACAGGTCTTTGAGCTATAATAGCGAATACAAAGTGAGGTATTGAGTATGAAGACCACCGTTGACGAAGCGCTTTTTGATCAGAAGAAACCTTTAAACCTCTTTGTCCGTTATTATCGGTACGACCTGAGATTGTTCGTTTTGGATATGATTTGCGCGGTGTCGATTGCGGCGGTTGACCTCACGTTCCCGATGGTCACGCGTTTTGCACTGATGAATTACTTGCCCGAAAAGAAATTCGGGGCCTTTTTCTTGATTGTCGGAGCGATGGCCGCAGGTTTTGCCTTGCGCGCCACAATGCAATTTGTCGTCACGTACTGGGGGCATCTCATGGGCGCCAATATTGAGATGCGGATGAGATATGACCTGTTTTCGCATATTCAGAAGCTGTCGTTTCCTTTTTTTGATAAGACGAGAACCGGAAGCATAATGAGTCGGATCTTACCCGAGCTTTTCGATATTACCGAGCTGGCGCATCATGGCCCGGAGGAGCTTGTTATTTCCACGGTAACCCTGATTGGAGCAACCGTTGCGCTTTTCATCATTAATGTGAAGCTGGGGCTGATTCTTGCCTTGAGCACACCGATACTGATCATGATTGCTATCCTTCTTCGTAAAAGACTCTCGAGCGCATCGAAGAATCTCAAGGAAAGCACGGCTGAGATCAATTCGGAAATCGAGTCATGCATCTCGGGGATTCGTCTGTCCATGGCATTCGGTAACGAGGATCGTCAAACCGAGAAGTTTCAGAACAAGAGCTGGCTTTACCGGATGGCGAGAGCGCGATACTACAAAACGATGGCAATGTTTCACACTTCCATGGAAGCAGTCTTGAGCATATTAAGTCTCGGAGCGATTGCGGCGGGTGGATTCTGGATTATGAAGGATGAACTGAGCATTGTGGATCTGGTCACTTTCACACTGTATGTCTCGGTCTTTGCAAACCCGATTCATAGTCTTTCGTTTTTCACCGAAATCTATCAATCCGGCATGGCCGGATTCCTGAGATTTATCGAGATAATGA
>CAYGIB010000123.1:0-5892 GCA_964349735.1 uncultured Oscillospiraceae bacterium
GGTCAGCCCGTCAAAATTGAAACTAATCCCTAATCCGCGCTGGGTATCAAACATGGTCCGGTAGTACGCTAGGTCAGCCGTATCAATCAGGTTCTGCTCCAGAATCCCCGTTTCTACCGGAGCGATTCTCTTAATCGTTGTATCTATCGACGCCTCAATCGCTTGAAGCCTCGATATTCGCGCCCGGTACGCCGGTGCGTTGAGACGGTTCAGCAGCTGGCGACGAATCGAGTCATCGGTCACCGCGGACAGTCGCTTCCGGAGTTCGTCAAGGATGCCCCGCGATTCTCTGGTCGACAATAACTCCCGGGCTTCCTTCGCTCCAAGCCCTGAGTCTTTTATGTATTTCTGCAGAATCCGTTCAATGTCCGCATATATCTGGCGCTTAGCCTCGGTGTACAACGTCGATATCTGGTCTAAGTACTCCGTGCTGTGGCGTTCGATGAGAGTTAAGCGCTCGAGTGCCCTCTGCTCCCAGTACTTATCTGATCTCGCCATCGTTTACTCTTCTTTCTCGGTCTCATCCGCATCCTCTTCCTTCTCTTGAAGCGTCCCGAAGGCCTGTTTCTGTTCCTCGAGCTTCTGCTTGCGTTGCTCCAGTAAATCCTTATATGCTTGGTCCGCATCATGGATCAGTGGATGCGCAGCCAAGAGGATCCTCTCGGGTACCAGGTTATCGGAGTCAATGATCATCCGCACGAGCTCCGCATCATTGGTGATTGGCGACTTGTTGAACGTCACATGAATGAGCTCCGGATCATATTTCTTGCGGTCTCGCTTGTTGATCTCTCCCGTAAGGAACGTTAGGTGCTCTTTAAGTGCAGTCTCCGCTTCAATGATCATGTTGTTGGCTTTCAGATCTAAAAGCGTGTACTGGAACTTAAGGGATACGCCCGAAGGAGCGTTCCCCAGTTGATCGTTCGTAACATCAACCGCCTGACCGAACACGTGAATGGCCTTCCAGAGCTCTTTAAGCCAGTCGATACGGCCGGCCATCTGGAGATCCAGCTGCTTCATCTCGATATTGCCGCCCTGGCTATTCACAGACACGGCACGATTGACTTCCAATTTCTTAACAATCGCGGATGCAGTATCCCCTCCGAAGCCCTGAATCATCGCATAGAACTCATTGAAGTCCATCAGGTTATTCGTGCCCTTGCTCGCTACTAGGTCATACGCATCGATCAGATCCTTTATGGGTTCAAGGTCCGTGAGCTTATCGGCGTTATTTGCCTGCTCGATAAACGGGATCCGGTCCCACGACATAGACTTTCGTCTTTTCTCGACCTGCGTCACTCCATCCGGCCCGGTCACTCGTTTTACTGCCCAGTAGTGCGGTGCCGGATTTATCGGGTAATCAGGGTCTAAGATGTAGCTATCGCCGCTTTGGATCCAGTATGTGACGTCCTTAGCAGTCCACCACTGCGCTTTGATGATGATATTCTTGTCCTTCCCTGTTCGCTGCTCGATCGGGAAGTAATAGATCCCCTCAAGAAGATCCTGCTCATAGGACGTATCGTAGATGGGTATGAAGTTGTCACGGCCGATAATCACCTGGCGAAGCTTTCCCTTGGCATCTTTGTACTCATGAAGCCAGGACACACCGTGCAGTGAGGTCTTTCTTTGCCACTGTAGAAGCACCTTGCGGAATTTCGCGTCCGTGGTGTCGGTAAGGGCGGTCTGAAACTGAAATTCCTCGTTGCCGGTGGATCCGTCCTCCGAAGGTTCTGCGCCATCCACCGCAATCGTCGGCTCTTTTCCGGAGATGTATCCGATCTTCTGCTCGACCTGGTTAAAAAGGAACCGGTGCTGGATGCGAACGTTGCTTCGGTTCTTGTTCGTGAACTCCTCTTCAACGTCGTTGCTGTTAATGACCGTGCTCTTCTGGAAGTCCAGCGCCTTCACGTCCTGCTCGGCCTTGTAATACCGATCGGCATCAATCGCCTTAATCCGTCCGGGGTCTGTCTCATGAGCTGAGATCAGTTCGGCGAGGATCATCGCATTGGTTAACGCAGCGTTTTCGCTTATCCGCATGTTGATCAGATCCGTTTCGGTTATCAGCATTTTTACACCACCTTTGTTTCCACCATGATTTGCTCAAGGGCGTATCGTAGGGCGTCCGAGCAAAAATGGTTGTCGCGATCTACAGGTTTTGGCAGGACATTTCCGTTTCGGTCTTCCATGTACTTAAATTTGCGAATCTCGCTAATCGTCTGAGTGCAACTTACGTCAATCAAAATCTTCTGCCGCTGCAGCCACTTAATGCCAAACTCGACAGAACCCGGGCCTTTTACCGCGGGCACGGCATTTATTCCGTAATTGTTCAGCTCTTGGATACTCTTAGGTTCCGCCGAGTCACATGTAACGACCTCTTTGCCAATAACTGGCTTGATATCTTCTGCAAGAATGTCGTTTGTTAGGTGCGTCCCTCCGCGCTCCATGAAAATGTAAACCTCTTTTCGTGCGCGGTCATAACCGACTCGGACAAAGGCGGCTGGATCCGGATAGAATCCGAAGTCTAAGCCGTTATGATACTTTGCCCATGTTTTTGCCTTTTTAGACAGATCCTCAACCGTCCAGTTCGTGAAGATCAAGTTGCCCAGGATCCCCCACTTACCGAGCGTGTAAACGTCGTAATAGTACTTGTCGGTCTCGTCTTCGAGCTTCCGAATATCGTCCTCGGTCAGCCAGCGGTTGTCCTTGTATGTGGTCCGCAGAATCAGCTGCTTATCATCAGCGTAGTAGTTTTTCGTATCGTCCCACTTACCGGCAAAGAACTCTGTGTAGATCCAGTGATCCTGAAGGATCGGGTTGAACAAGAAGGTCATCCGCTTTATAATCGTGGCGTCCCCGGTATCTCCCCTGAGACGCTTGACCAGGCTCTTATAATCGCTGTATTCAATCTCCGTCGCTTCCTCGATCAGGATGTCTGTGATGACACCAACCTGAGGCGTGATGGACTTAATCTTCTCGACATCGTCTAGACCACAGAAAAGGATTTGGCAGCCGGATGCCTTATGGGTGATAATCATGTCGGTCTTGTTGCGGTTAAACTCGCCTTCAAGGTCCATTCGGCTTATGCACTTCCAAATCTCGTTAAACGAGGAATTTCGAAGTGTTCTGGCCGTCTTTCGAACGATCAGATAGTTTCGTTTTCCGGTCATGACATCGCGGACGACTCTCTGACCGAGGATCGCAAACGATTTACCCGACGAGGATCCTCCGAAGAAGATCTGTGTCGGCTGGTTCGCCGTTAAGTATTCCGCATAGACATCGTTCATCAGTCCGCGCCAGACAGCGTCCGGAATGATGATGGAGCCGGCAGAAATAACCGACTTTTCAATTGCCAGCTTATTTTCTTCAAGGGCTAGCTTCTTAAGGTCATAATCTATCTTGTGCTGATCCATCGGATTCATACTGAAATAGTTCGACAACCACTCAAGCGACTTTTGAGGATCGTGAAGTTCAATCCTAAAACCCTTGTCCGATTTCGAGACTGATTTAACCAGGTCTCCATCTACCATTTCGGACGGCATGGCTGCAAACTGATTGTCTGATCCGTCGAATCCCCATGTTGCATAGTTCGTGATATCTGCAAAAGCGATGCGCATGTGCTTTTCAACGATGTCATCCTTGCCAACCATGATCGTTTTCAGCTTTTCTGCCTTGAGCTGTTCGATTCTGGCGCGAACACGAACATTTCCCAACAACCGCGGCCCCGCCGACATTGCTGAATTATATGTGCAGCCGACATGACTCTTCATGTATGCCATCGTAGCGTTCAGCTGTCTCACAAATATCTGGCAAAACATTTCCTGGGCGTCAGTTAGCGGAATCTCGACCTTTGCTGAAATCTGATCCGAAGTTGTTCGCTGCTTTGAATTCGTTGCCTTTTTCGTGTTGCGTTGCGGCTGGTGTTGCGGCTTATGTTGCGCAACAGATTCCCACTTATACCTTGATTTCCATGATCGGAGCATGTTGGAAGGAATATTCAGCCGCTCAGATATCTCGGCGTACGATAGACCTTCGTCGAATAATTTCTTGGCTTCTTCGCGCTGACTCATCACCTCACCTTCCTTTTCAGGCAATAAAAAAGCACCCTGTGCAGGATGCTCTATGTTGTATGTCAAATGTCACTATTCACTGTTTTGTGCGTAGGCGCTAAACAAATCTATTGTTTCGCTTACCTTCTTGGCAATTTCCTTAAGCTCTGCAGCAACAGATTTTCCCTCACAGGGCGTATCTTTGCCAAAACGCACGTCAACAATTGGTCGCCCTTTGTTTGTTATTTTCAGTTTACCCCTTACTCTAGCTATATTTAAGCAGCCTTCACCTTCCATTGAAACACCGTTGTTTATAAAATACACTCCTACATCATTAGAAATCGCCGAAAATTCTTCTAACCCCGAAAAGACAACTGTTGGGATTATCAGGCGGTGCTTATCAATGATATCCAATTGGTTAAGGGTCCACAACAAATTATTTCCTTCTTCGTATGGTTTTACTTGCTCTCTGATGAGGTCTCCGAGTTTTGGACAAGCGCATTCGATTTTTTTCATCCTTCTGTTTTCATTAAATTCTGCTAGGGTATTGCTCACAGGAAAGTATATTTGCTTGGGATCAACTCCTTGAGGCTCAAGAATGGCAAACACAAGATGGTCAAGAGCGCTCCAAAGATTATGAATTGCGTCACCAATAATCAGCGCAAGATCGTCACCGGGCAAACACTTGTGAACACGAAGATAAAGCAACGTCATTCCATCTGTGGCATCTTCTTCGGCGCATAACCTAAAGGATTTTGATTTTGAGTAAGCAAGAATAATTGCTTCCACTTCTTTAATGTGTTGTTGCGCTCGTTCCATTTTCAGGATTGCCCCGTGAAATAAATCGCTCGTCATAATCGCTTCCCCCTAATTAATCGCATTATCTCACCAGAGATAAACAACTTCAACAAAAAAGCCCCGAGAATAAATCTCTCGGAGCTCTTAGAGGGACACTGAATATAACTTTACAGTTTGAGAATAGCACACTGTCAAGAGGACATCAAGGGACATTAGGGGACATTAGGGGACATTTTTATCGGTTCAGCGCCGTGTTGATTAAAAATTGCGGTAATATCACGAATCCCGGTGTTTGTCTGGCGAGTGACTGTTTTTTCTTCACACTCCAATTCAGCAGCCAAGCAGGCCACCTTAACCCGGTCAATATACCGCCGCCGTATCACCTGTTGCTTCTTCCCGTCTAGGCACGATATCGCGTACAGCAGATGATCCAGTTCAAGCGCCTGAGCTTCGTTGATCGCCGCGGTATAAGACGCCTCGTATTTCTGTTTCCGCAGCTCTTCCGGGATCCGCATCAGGATGGAGGTAATCGTCTCCGATCGCTGTGCTTGGATCCGGTCCCCGTATTGCGGCGCCGGAAGGGATAGCGCTTCGATAATTTCTTTCTCGGTATCGATTAGCCAGGCACGACAGTGTTGGATGTTATATTGGCGTTCATTGATCGTCTCTAAGAGCTCGCGGATGTAATCTGCTGTGATCATGGGTGTTCCTCCTGAAGGGAGAGTAGAAATGCGACGTTACAGGCGATATGTTCCAGGTGTGGCAATCCGGACTCGACGTCGACGGAAGCCGGATCCCGCAAGTATTCGCAGACATGTCGCATCATAGCATCCCGGAACAGATCCGGATCCGCAGACCGCCAGTTATCCGGAGACCCGTACTTCTGGGCGCCGTATGTCCGGACACGACCTACGGCCTCAATCAGCGCCGGAGGGACTAGAGATAGCCGTGGTTTGCCGACGGCTATCTTGCCAGGGTAATCTTCGATGCGGATAGCCGCCGCAAGATGGTCGACCACCATCTGATTTGCGACTTCGTACGGGACCTCAAT
>CAYGIB010000124.1:0-5881 GCA_964349735.1 uncultured Oscillospiraceae bacterium
CCATCGTTTCGTACATCTTCTTCTTGGTTTATTTTCTATATTTCTATAAGTACCTGACATTTTCCGAAATTCGGAACAACAGCTGGTATCTCCTGGTTAAAATGGGCTTCAAGCCGATGAGAATGATTCTGACAAAGATTGCGGTTCGCTCCCTTTCTGTCATGATCACCTACGGAACCGGTTTTTTGCTCGTCATACTCTTGACTTCATTTCTGAAATATCCTTTTATCCCCGAATACTTCCTGCCTGTTTTCGTAAGCGGCTTGATTGATATTATCGTAATCATCACAATTACTTTGACCTCGTCGCTATTTATCAAATTGTTTGACAGTGCCCGTATTGTAATCATTACGTCCGCAATTCTCCTTTTTGTCTTGAAGCATGCAACCGGATACTATCGGGTTGTATCCAACCGTACCCTGATGCGCAGTTTGTTTCATGTTTTCGATGGTCGCTTGTCGGTGTATCCGCTTTTGGTCCTCTTATTCATTCTCGGGGCTCTTGCAGTTTGTGTTTTTCAAGCAAACCACTCCGCACAGTTCTATAGTCCTGCCGGAAATCAGGGAATGAGATATGCCATCCAGGATTATCGTACCGATATGATTTTGCTGACAGCTCCGAAACCACCGTCAAAGATAGCGAAAGCGGTGAATATCATTGTTGTTTCGCTTCTCACTCTGATTATTTTTATTGGTATTATCGCCAACGTTTTCATACTGGTCATGTCGATGTCTTCTCCCGGAAAAGAAGTAAGTATTAACGGGATGATTCCCTACGTTTTCCAATCTGATTCGATGCAGCCGGCCATTTTGAAAAACGACCTTGCTTTTTTTCGAAGTGTTGACAGGGCAGACGGGCTTAAGATCGGCGATATTGTACTTTTTCGCGAAAGAAGCGAAGTATATATAGAGAGAATTTACGCGCTCGATGAATCGACAGCATCTGTTGATGTCGATCATTATCCTCCGATGTCATTGGTGGGCGCTCTGGATAAAGAGGTTTCAAGGGAGACCATTTATGGCGTGTTTATCGCTCGGAGCCGCTGGCTGGGGGCATTGGTTTTGTTTGCCAATTCCTTTTTCGGGCGGCTTCTTATGTTGCTGATTCCGGCGGTTCTAATCTTCTTTTATAAACCGATTATGAAATTTTTCCATATTTTCCCCCGCACGGAAAAAGCTTCAGACGGTTCGAGATAATGCAATGGGCAAGGAGAACGGCAAAAAAATGAAAAGATCATTGGTGCTACTCATCATTCTTGCCATTGTCGCTTCTGCGGCCGTCACTTCGTTTGCGCTCTACAGCCGTTCGATTGCACCTGCCGATACCGGAGTGAAAACGAAGGTGTTTAATCTGTTTTCTTCTCCCCCTTACTCCGTTACCGAATCGAAAGCTGCCGAAAATGTATCAGCATGGAAATTCACCGTATTTAACACCACGACCCGATCCTCCGATCACGACTTGGTTGTGTCTGTTTCCATGAACACGACATCAACCGGCGGTCTCCGAGCCCGGATTTATAATCATTCCATTGAAATCGGTTCTGCGATTTTCTCGGGAAGTACGGCCGATGTGGTGGTTTCCAATTTCGTTCCTGCGAACACAACAGCTACCGAGAACCTTGAGTTGAGATTATTCTATAACGACCAACCGCTTACCCCTTCCAATTGCCCGTTCCCGCTGGGTACCGCATATTTTACGGTATCCGCGTACGGACGCGAAGCAGAAAATATCATAGAAAAGATCATGAGTAACCGTTGGTGCTCCTCCCTTCTAAATCCTAACCGAAGGAGCCGTGTACAAGTATCTTCGTATATGTATGTTCCTCCGGTGGGCGAAGAGCAATCGATAGAAACACAAATCAATGTCGATACCGGATCGGTTGAAATCGTTTATTCGGCACCTTTGGGCACGCTGACGTTCACCTATACCCGAGGGGGGAGCACCACGACGCATACGTTTAGCGCCATTGACCCGTCGGGTCACTTGCCTCCGGATGCGGTCGTCCTGGCCTTTAACGATTTTGATCAGTATAACAACATCACGATTACGAATTTGGATTTGAACGGATCGGTTTACGCCGGACCATACCGGGAGTTCGGAGCAAATCAAGCCATTCTTATATCCAGCTTTAATGCTGATGCCGACGGCAGTTTCCGGGTATCCTTTGACTACAGCAAGAGCGGAAATTTTCAGCCGAACTCGGGTGATTATGAATTTGGTATCTATCTTGGATATCAGTAGTAAATCATCCCCATCCTATTACCCAATGCGCTCCTCCGCTATTGAGTCTTTTTGACAACCATGATAGAATAGTAAGAACATATGTTCTTGTCCTTTCAGGCAATTTTCAATAAACAACATTTTGGAGGCAAATCGAATGCCTCGACTGGATCGCCAACTCGGAATCATTACCATCCTCCTTCGGCAACGGCGAATGACCGCACGTTCCTTGGCTGAGCGCTTCGGAGTGTCGACGCGTACAATCCACCGCGATATCGGCACAATATGTGAAGCCGGCATCCCTTTGATTACGCTTCAGGGCGCGTCCGGAGGCATAGAGATTATGGAGGGCTACTCGGTCGATCGATCGGTCTTCACCGTCGATGAGATAGAGACATTGATTTGCGCTTTGCGCGGAACGGACTCGGTCCTCGGCGAGGCGTATACGGAACGCTTTATCGAAAAGCTCTCCGAGAGACATTTCACACCAAGACTCGACGCTCCTTTGGAAATTGATCTGGCCGATTATCACGCATCTTCTCTTTCAGATAAGATCAAAATGATCCGCAAAGGCATCTCGGATCGTTGTCTGCTCATCTTCACATATTATAATGCGAGCGGCGACACTGCCCGCGAGGTCGAGCCGTACCGGCTGCTGTTTCGCTGGGGAACGTGGTACCTCTTCGCCTTCTGTCGGCTACGCGGAGACTTCCGGCTATTCAAGCTGCAGCGGCTTTGGGACCTGAAAGTCGGCTCCGGGCATTTTCCTTTTCGAGCAGAGGCCTTGGAACCCAGAGACTGGGATCGGTGCTTCGGTGGTCATATTCATCTCGAGGCGGTGTTCGACGCTTGTGTCCGCTACCGACTTCTCGAGGAATACGATCCGGCACTTCTGACCCCGGCTTCGGACGGCCGATTCGCCTTCTCCTTTGATTTTTCCTCTTCCGACCACTTGATTTCGTGGCTCCTGAGTTTTGGTGCCCATGTCGAGGTTGTGACACCCGATTTCATACGGGAACGTGTTATCGAGCAAGCAAAGATATTGATCCGTCGAAATAATCATGACAATCAGTTGTCCGGTATCCCGGAGCATAATGAAAGGAAAACGGAGGTATTGGAAAATGATTGAATCGCGATGCGGAATTCTGTGCTCCTCGTGCGAACTGAAGATGTCAACGGGCTGTACCGGCTGCTTATCGGCGGAAAGCCCTTTCTGGGGGCAGTGCCCGGTCAAGCTGTGCTGCGAGTCGAAGTCCCATGAGAATTGCGGCTATTGCTCGGACTTTGCCTGTGCGCTTCTCAACAGCTTTTCGTATGACAAAGAGCACGGCGACAACGGTCTTCGCATTGAGCAATGCAGGAAATGGAAAGAAGGTATCCGTCATGAATGAAGAAAAAAGCATTCCCGCGCTTCCGCCCGAGCTACTTGAAAAGTCCAATAGCATTCTCGTAAATACCGGTGTTGTCACTTTGGCGTCTGTCGACGAGAACGGATACCCCCGCATCTGCGTGTTATCCTGTCTCCAGCCCAAGGACATCGGAACCATCCTGGTGTCGACCGGAGCGTATGGAACCAAGGCCTCCCATTTTATGAAAAACCCGAAAGCGAGTGTCTGCGTTTTCGATAAAAGGGACAGCGTGACGCTCGTAGGCGAAGTAGAAATCGTGACAGATATGGCTGTCAAGAAAGACATCTTCCTCGACTGGATGTATAAGCACTTTTCTGGAGTCGACGACCCCAACTACTGTGTCCTTGCGTTTCATCCGACCGTCGCGACTGTATGGATTGAGGGGCATTTCGCGACGTATCGGGTCTGAGATTCGGCGGACCCGACATTTCCTTAACGCACTACTCTCTTTTCACTCTATCCCCGGGACCATATCATCATATCTGTTTTTGTGCGCCAAAGAAGCTCCATTTTCCGATGGTCTTTCCTTCCTGAAGCGCCATGGCGCACATATATGCGTCGATACCAACAAATATTTGCCCCGGAATTACAGAAATACCGCAAGTGTCGACTGATCCAATCTGACAACAAAATATACCGAAACGAGCGGAAGTGTCAAAAGCAACGTGTACATCTCAAGCCTTTCTTTATCACTGACCCCGAATTCGCGCCATTTCACGATATCCCCGAATGGCAATTATTTCTGAAAGAAATTGGACTTTTAGATTTTTCCCTGATGCTATAGGAGTAATTCAATCACATACTCACAGCATTACCGGCAAACCCGGCTAGAATCATTGTATGGTAAAATACATAATAGTGTTTTCCAAGGGAGGATGATTCCATGCGTTTGCACATTGACGGATTGGTTAAAAATTATCGGGAAAAGGCTGTGCTCAAGGGCGCAAGTTTCACTTTCGAGCAGGGAAAGATTTACGGTCTACTTGGGCGAAACGGCGCCGGTAAAACGACGCTTTTTAACTGTATGGCCCGATACGTGGAATTCGACAGCGGCCGAATCGGGTTGGACATCGATAACAGTGCAGATAATCCGACGGCGTTTTTCGAGGGAGGCGGTAAAGCGGAATATAGCGAAAGCGATATCGGCTTTGTATTTACTCAGCCGCACCTGCCGGAGTTTCTGACCGGTCGTGAATTTATTAAGTTTTTCATCGAGATTAACGGAGAAAAAGTCGCAAATCCTCTGGCAATCGACGAGTATTTTCGATTGGTCGCTTTTGACACGGCCGACGGAGACCGACTAATAAAGAACTATTCGCACGGCATGATGAATAAGCTTCAGATGCTGATTTCGCTCTACATCCTGAAGCCGCCGGTTATTCTGCTCGACGAACCGCTTACGTCCTTTGACGTCGTCGCCGCGCTTGAAGTGAAGAACATGATCAAGTCGATCAAGAAGGACCATGTCATTGTCTTTTCCACCCATATACTGGAGCTCGCCCAGGATCTTTGTGACGAGATTGTCGTCCTTCATGATGGTATTCTGCAGCACATCCCCTCGGAGCGTATTCACTCGCCGCAATTCGAATCGGACATCCTCCGCATCTTGTCGGATAGCGGTTCCACCGGAACCGCGCCGGTGGAACCGCAAACCCCGTCTCCCGATCCGGTTCCCGGCGCTTCGGAAGAGAAGTAGCGGGATATGGGCATACAATCGATAAGAAGCACTATTTTAAGCTATTTTGCGATGATGATCACCGCTCGAAAAATATCGACCGCAGCGACCATCAATCGACTGATTTTATTCTGTCAGAGGCTCCCGCTGATCGGCCGTCAAGTTCCGGATTCCCTCTACGGAAAAAACGAGGGAAAGACCGCTTTCTTGATTCTGGGCAACCTGTTTCGTCTGAATAAGCGACTGATGTTCAAAGCGATGTATATCGGTTTTCTGGTAATCTTTGCCTATATGGTTCGGGATATGGCGAACTTGGAATTCTCTGCTTTTCCGGTCGATTCGGTCATGACCCTGTTCTTCTTTGTAAGTTTTATCGCCGCATCCATTGGCTTACCTAAATCGATGAATCTGGATGTCGGCGTTGACATGATGATCATTGATAAGTTTCGCGCCGATGCCGCCGTGTATGTTCCGGCACGAATCTTCGAACGGCGAATCATCGATTTTTTCGCGACCTTGCCGTTTGCTCTCCTTCTGACCATTCATGAGAGCTACACTGTATTGGGTGCCCTTGCGA
>CAYGIB010000125.1:0-5874 GCA_964349735.1 uncultured Oscillospiraceae bacterium
AACAGCCGCGACGAAAACAGCGCCCTTGTAGCAGAAAATGACCGGATCAACCGGAAATACTGCCCGGCATTCAAAGGTTTTTCCGGCGGGACCCGCGGTCCTGTATCCGATGATGATTTTCGCGACTTCTTTACGGGCGAATATGAGAAGAAGATTTTCGCAAACAACCTGATCTTCGAACTGTCGGGCTTTATCGGCCGAAACCTCTCCGCATCCTACGCCCTCAAAGAGGGGGACGAACAATATAGCGCGTATGTGACCGAGCTCGAGTCGCTTTTCGATAAGTACGCCGTGAACGGGACCGTCACGATGCCGAACTTCACACAATCGTATATCGGGCTCGTGTAAATCAAAAGAGGAGCCGAAGCGGCGGGATCACCTGCACAGAGATCACGCAGTCTCTTCTCTTCCGGAGATCGCCGTCAGGATCCCCGCGCAACCGATCCCGGAAACAAGTATGATCAGAAGATCGATCGGAGCCAGGACAAGACCGCCGAGAGCGTCGAAGAAAAAGCCCTCGCCGAACCGGTACAGATGCCCGCTCAGAAGGATCATTTCCCCGATATACATCAGAAGTGTGACTGTCGACGCGACGAGCGCCGGCAACAGGAGCGAGAACACTCTTTTTTTCGCGAGCAGAAACGAGCCGACGTAGATCCCGGCGGTGAGGCCGAAGATCACAAAGTAGACGCACATCAAAATCGCGCTGACCGGTCCTACCCGAAGCTCCCCGTCCCGGAAGAATGCCGTAAAGCACGCAAGAATACTGAGGCCTAGGAAAAGAAGGGTCGAAACGGCTTGTAGGATCAACGCTTTGAGCTTTCGCCGGTCGCCGGTCCGGACCATGTTACCAAAGCCATAGAAACAATTCAGAAGAGCCAGTATGATCAGAACAGAGATCAGGTAGAAGTGGAGCTTGAACATCGGGTCATAGTCGCCGATCAGAATGTCCACCGCCCGCCATGTCCTGGTCTCATACTTATCAGGCATAATAACGCACATAAACATCTGCCAGTCCTCCAACTTGGCTTTTTCCGCGGACATCACGATCACCAAATTTTCGAAAAGCAGCTCGGAGACAAAGAACACGGCAACGGACAGAGCGGATGCGACCGGAAGCGCCCATCGCTTGGCCAGGCGAAAGATGACCGGCATCAAGAGTACGCCGACGATCACAGAAAGACTGATCGGTGTATACGGAATGATGTATTTGGGGTAGTCCTCGCTAAATACCTGCCCTTGGCGGATCATGTCGAAGATCACCCGAAAGCCCATATACAAGGGATAGAACGAGACGATCAAGGTACCGGCCAGAGAATAAGTCCAGAATGGATTCCGTTTGCTTTTCATGTTTATGCCTCCTTGCGCGGCGGATGATGTCCGTAAATCTGACCGGCTCATTTACACCGGTGCATTGGTCAAAAGTACCCATGCGATCGCTGCTGCCAGCAGGATGAAAGCAACCGCTGAAAAAAGAGAAAGTTTCCGATAAGACAGGATATTCCCGATGCGAACGCGGACCTTGGCGCCGCCGAACGCCGACGCGAAAACGTTTCTTTCCTCCACGCAATGAAGAAGCACCGAAGCGTAGTCTTTTCGTTCGCTTTCGCCGAGACGGGCGAGCACCCGTTCATCACAGTCGAGCTCGGTTTCCAGGAGAAAGGATTTCAGAAAAATCCATACAAGCGGATTGAACCAATGAAGAGCTGCGGTCACAAACGCCAGAATCCGCCAGAAATTATCCGCCCCTCTGATGTGCGCGTTCTCGTGCGCGAGGATCATCGTCAGGTCCTTGTCCCTGTAAGAGACAGGAATAATGATCCTCGGCCTGAAAACTCCATACACCGCGGGCGACGTGACCTTGTCAGAAATGTAAATATTGTCTCGAAGGAGGACCGCGTCCCGAAGCTCCCTTTTCGTGATCCACTGAAGGACCAAAAGCAGAATGATGATCGCAACGGATACGATGATCCAAATGACCGAAGATACACGGAACAAGTTTTCGAGAAGATTTGTCTTATAAGTAATCGGAAAGTAGCTCTTGGCCGCCATGACCGAATTGGTCATCGTCAGAGTCTTTTGGCCTTCGTAGACGACGACGCTTCTTGTGGTGATTTTTGAAATCAGCGACATGAGGCCGTACCGACTGCCCATTCCGATCGGGATCCACATTCGAAGAAGTGGGATTGCCCATAATATCCGGACGAAACGTCGCGGAAGTCTCTTCACTCTTCCGATCATGAGAACGGCGATACCGGCCACCGAGGCCGCAACACTCATGTTGAAAAGCCAGTAAAAGACCTCGCCGAGCATACGCGTCACCTCTTCTCGATCATCTTGCGGAGCTCCGCAAGATCTTCTTTGCTTAATGTCTCATCCTCTAGAAGCGCGGAAAACAGCGCCTTCCTCGACCCGCCGAAAAGCCTGTCCGCGAGACTTCGCGCCTCCTCTTTACGAACATCCACCCGCGAGATCAGCGACGTGCAAACGAAGCCGGGCTCTGTCCGTCGAATCACGCCTTTTTTCTCAAGTTTATTGAGGATGGTGTACGTCGTGTTCTTGTTCCATCCGATTTGCTCGGCGGCAAGTATACTGATTTGCTTGGCGCTGACGGGCTCGTTGTCCCATATTAACTCCATAACCTTGATTTCGCTGTCAAAGAGTTTATTTTCCATTCGGTTTACCTCCGTATCGGACTACTTCTATAGTCTATACTACTCCGATAGTCTGTCGGCGTCAATAGTCTCCCGGTTCCGATGAAAAAAGGCGGGGTACCCGCCGTTTTTCAATCATCTTCACACACTATATTTGCTTACTTCTGCCCGTAATAAGAGCCCTTTCCGTGCTTTCTTAAATAATGCTTGTCCAGGAGTGTCTGTTTCATTTTCGCATCCGCGTTCACGTCCAGACTGTAATACGCCATTTCCGCGACATACTCCAGCACCGCGGCGTTCTCGACCGCTTTTTCCGGAGAATCTCCCCACGCAAAGGGTCCATGGTTCTGAACCAATGCGGCGGGCACCTCTCGGGGATCCATCCCCCGTTCCCTAAACGTCTCCACGATCACGGCACCCGTTTCCTTCTCATAGGCTCCCGCAATCTCCTCATCCGTAAGAGACCGGGTCGCCGGGATCGCCCCGTGAAAATGATCGGCGTGGGTGGTTCCCAAGGCGGGAACGTCCCGTCCGGCCTGAGCCCAAACGGTCGCCCACCTGGAATGCGTGTGAACAATTCCCCCCATCCCGAACGCCTTATACAGCTCCAGATGAGTGGGGGTGTCGGTGGAGGGGAGCTTAACCCCCTCCACCACCCGGCCGTCCAAGGTCACGACCACCATATCGGAAGGCTTCATCTCGTCGTAGGATACGCCGCTGGGCTTAATAACCACAAGCTCCCCGGAGGTATCTAGGGCGCTCACGTTTCCCCAGGTGAATAAGACCAGTTTGTATTCTACGAGCAGCAGATTTGCCTGATAGACTCTCTCTTTCAGTTCTTCCAGCATAATAACCCTCTACTTCCACAGCAAATCCGAAACCATCAGATTCCGCTTAAAGGTTTCAATCTCCGTCTCCGCTCCGATATGCACATACTCAATGCCTGCTATCTCCGCGTAATCGCGCATCATTTCGGCTGTAATTGAATAGCTCATCACGGCATGGTGAGCGCCTCCGGCGTAAATCCACGCCTTCGCCCCGGTTTCAAAGTCCGGGAGCGGCTTCCACATCACGCGTGCGACGGGCAGTTTCGGCATATCCTGAATCGGCTTGACCGCTTGAACGTCGGCGACGATCAAACGCATCCGTCCGCCCATATCAATCAGAGAAGCACAAATGGCATCTCCCGCCCTTCCGTCGAAAATCATCCGGGCCGGATCTCCCTTGCCGCCGATTCCCAACGGCTGCACATCGATTTTAACGGTGCCCTCCGCAATACTGGGGTCCACCTCCAGCATGTGCGCGCCGAGAATCAATTCATTCCCCTCTGCCAGGTGATAGGTATAGTCCTCCATAAAGGACGTGCCGCCCGGAAGTCCCGCTTCCATCGATTTCATTACTTTGAGTAACGCCGCGGTTTTCCAGTCTCCCTCAGCGCCGAAACCGTATCCGGCTTCCATCATTCGCTGAATGGCAAGTCCCGGCAATTGCTCGAGACCACTTAAGTTCTCAAAATTCGTCACGACGGCGCCGATTCCGTTCTCCTCGCAAATCCTGCGCATCGCGATCTCGATTTTTATCTGGTACTTGACCGCATCAATATTTTCGGTGACAATATCATACTTCTGAGCACATTCCTCGAAAACCGCTTCGACGTCCGAATCGCTCACCCCATCCATCCCCTGAACCAGGTCACCCATAGACATGGAATTGATTGCCCAGCCAAATTTGATCTGCGCTTCGACCTTGTCGCCCTCGGTGACGGCGACTTCTCTCATATTGTCCGCGAAGCGAACCACTTTGAGCGTTTGCCCCGCGATAAATCCGACCGCACTGCGCATCCAGTCCGAAACCTCTCCCCATACCTTTGCGTCATCCCAGTACCCCACCACGACCTTACGCGGGAGGCGCAGACGGGCACCGATAAATCCGTGCTCCCGGTCTCCGTGTGCCGACTGATTGAGGTTCATGAAGTCCATATCAATCTCGCCAAAGGGAATCTCCCGGTTGAATTGGGTGTGCAGGTGCAGCATCGGCTTATGGAGGATCTTAAGTCCGTTGATCCACATTTTCGAGGGGGAGAATGTGTGCATCCAGGTGATAATTCCTGCGCACTCGTCCCGGTAATTGGCCTCCTTAATAAGCGAGGTGATCTCATCGGGGGTTTTAACGACACCCTTATAAACCAGCCTGCCGCTTAAACGTCCGTCCATCCCCTTGACCATCGCCTGGGAATCCTCGGCGACCCTTCTGAGCGTCTCTTCTCCGTAGAGGTGCTGCGAGCCGGTTATAAACCAGAATTCATATTGCTTTAAATCGTTCATCTTCATTCTCCTTATTCATCCTTTATTGGCGATCCTGTTCTTAATTCCTGGCCTGTCCTTTATTGGCGATCAAATTTTTGATCGCTTTCCTGTCCTTTATTAGCGATTGAGTTCTTGATCGCTTTTAATCTCTTCATCACATCATTACCGCCCTCGCCGAAATACTTGTGAAGCAGGTCATACTCGGCGTATAGCTCGTCATAGATCCGCGCGTTCTCCTCGACAGGCATGTAGCGTTGATCTTTAAGCTTGCCCATGCGCTCCGCCGCATTTAAAACCGAATCAAATCCGCCTCCGGCCACCGCACCGAAAATCGCGGAGCCCAAAGCCGGTCCCTGAGCACTGCCCGAGATGCGGATCGGCTTACGGATAATGTCCGCGTATATTTGCATGACGGCGGGGCTCTTATCGGCAATTCCCCCGGCGGCGTAGAATTCTTCCACCGGGACGCCGTTTTGCTCAAAAGACTCAATAATTTTACGCGTACCGTAGGCAGTCGCTTCCACCAGCGCCCGGTACATCTCCTCGGGCTTGGTTAGAAGGCTCATTCCCACCATCATGCCGGTCAAATCAACGTCGACCAGGACACTCCGGTTACCGTTCCACCAGTCGAGAGCGACCAGCCCGCTCTGCCCCGGCTTTTGCTCCATCATCTTTTCCTGGAGGTATACGTGGATGTCTTTTCCTTCTTTTCGAGCGGCTTCGAAATACTCCGCATGGACACAATTATCACAGAACCAGGCGAAATGATCTCCCACACAAGACTGCCCCGCCTCATAGCCGAAAAATCCCGGCAGGATCCCGTCCTCGACACAACCGCAGATTCCGGGGACGTGCCGCTCCTCATTTCCCATCAGCATATGACAGGTCGATGTGCCCATGATGGCCAGCATCTT
>CAYGIB010000126.1:0-5858 GCA_964349735.1 uncultured Oscillospiraceae bacterium
CAAAATATACCTTCGAACATTATACCAAACGTTCCGCTGCACGCGCGCGCGTATATACATATTTTAACAACTTTGATCGACATCGAAGGCCCCCCTGGAGGACGCCGATTTTCGCCGATTGCACAAGTCCTGTTGGCGCTGGATCGAAAATGCATTAAAATGGCTCTGTACTCAAAAAATCGTTGCGTTTCTGCAACGAGTCCGGCCTTTGAATCGTCTATTATGCAGAGGAGATCAGTGATGAGCCAATCGCCTTCCTCCGGAACGGATTCCTCCTTTCGGTTCGCCGTTCCGTCCGTCGAGGAAATGTTTCACCTTTACGGTAACGACATCTTAAGGGTATGCAACGTATACCTGGGTAAGAGATCGTTGGCGGAGGATGCGTTTCAGGACGTATTCGTAAAGGCGATAACCCACTCGCAGGATTTTCGCGGGGAAGCGGACTTCAAGTACTGGCTCATCGCGATTGCCAGAAATGTATGTAAGGACTATTTGAAATCAACCTGGCAGACCCGCGTCGGATCGTATGAGGAATGGACCGAGGCCGATGCAGGGATTGAAGACGAGAGTCGTCAGAGAAGCAAGGGATTGCCGGGCTCGCAGGAGGATCGGATTATCGGAAATATGGTTGACGACTCGGAGCTTATGAAAACGGTGAAGAGGCTTCCGGACAAATACAAGGATGTGATTCTTCTTCGTTATTACTATGATTTGGACACGCATGAGATTGCCCGTCAGCTCGGAATCGCCGAGAACTCGGTTCGAAGCAGACTTTTCAGAGCACGCGGGAAACTGGCTCCGTTTTTGGACGCAGAGGAAATATGACGAAATTTGGTGAACAATTTAAAAAAGAACTCGAAGGAATAAAGACCGACCGGTCCTTACTGGACCATACGCTCATGCGGATAAAGTCGGAGTCCGAACGTTCCTTGGTCCCTGCCGCCGCTCGAAAAGAACCGCGCCGCAGCCGCGTCGTTTTCTTTAGAACCGCCGCCGCACTTGCAGCCGTTGCCTTCGTCACGGCGGGTGCGATTTTCTTCGTTTCTTACCTGGGTCAATCCGGAAAATCCGAGAAGGCTCCGGCTGATGCGTACTTAGCCGAAGGCATGAATGATTCGCCCGATTCGACAGTTGCTGCAAACGCCACGCTTGCCGTGTCTCCATCCGAGGAGGCTGTAACGGATGACGGAAGCCCGATCTCGAGAGACCCCGACATCGTTCGACTGGACAGCTACGAGACGCTTCTTACACAAATGCGCTGTTTTAACCTCGACGGGAAAAGAATCGAAATCGCTTACGACAATGTGGCTCCCGGTATTGACAGTATTACGGCTGCCTCACAGGACTATTCGCAAACCAATATTCAAACCAGCGGGGTGGATGAGGCGGACATTGTCAAGAACGACAGAAGCCATCTCTATTACATGGCCGGCGACCGCCTTCTTATTTTCGATATTAGAAACCCTTCTGAGATCCGCTTGAAATCCGAAATTCTCATTACCGACAGCGATTTCGGGAGGAGCGGCATCGAGTTCTATTACGATTCGATGAGCAAAAAACTGTGGCTGATCAGCTATTCGTATTCCCATCGGGACATTCCATACTCCGATGACGTGAAGCGGTCCGCCGATATTTGCTATATGCCCGGAAGCATAACCGTCGATACGTACGATGTTCGTGACCCGTCCGATCCGGTTTTGCTCTCCTCTTTTTCCCAGGAGGGCAACTACCTTTCTTCCAGACGAATCGGCGATACGATCTATCTGGTTACGGTGAAATCCACATATGGTTATCCGTATGATTCACTGGATGTTTTCCCCGCCGTGAAAGACGGTGAGAACGACTGGTCAACGGTGCCCGCCCGGGATATTTACGTCGTCGGATCGGAATATATCGATGCGTTTACCGTGGTATCGGCAATTGGCGGGAAGAATGGAGATCGGGAAGCGGTTACTCAAGTGATCGCCGGATCCGGAAGCACGGTCTATGCCTCCTCGGATAAGCTTTTCGTAACCGGAACCGTGTGGGAAAGTTCTGCTAATATTTTCACGTTTGAAAGCAACAGTACGCTCTCCACCAAAATCCTCTCGTTTTCGATTATTGACGGCGGTCTGACCGCATTCGGCGCGGGAAGCGTACCGGGACGAATGATCAATCAGTATTCCATGGACTACCGGGATGGTTATCTCAGAATCGCGACCACGAGCAACAACGAAAAGACACTTCAGACCTCCAATAACATTTTCGTGCTGGACGACAATCTGGATCGATATTCGTCACTCGAGAATCTGGCTCCGGGTGAGACCATTTACGCCGTAAGATTCGACGGGGACCGTATCTATCTTGTAACCTTCGTTCAAATCGATCCGTTATTTGTAATCGATGCGTCCGACCCGGGAAACCTCAAGGTGCTCGGCGAGCTGAAAATTCCCGGATTCAGTAACTATCTGCACCCGGTAGGCGATCATCTGCTTCTCGGTATCGGGAAAGCCACCCGGAACGACGGATCCGTAACCACGGCCGGTCTCAAACTCGCGCTTTTCGATGTTACCGATCCGGAAAATCCGGTCGAGAAATCTGTGCTCGTTTACGGTGTCAACTACGGGTATTCCGATGTTGAGTACAACCCCAAGGCCCTGATGGTCTATCCCGAGATGAACCTTTTCGGGTTGCCGCTGTGTTTCGACAAGCCTGCGGGTGATTACGGCACGGATTACGTGACCGGTTTCCTGCTCGTTCGGATTGATTCGGACGAGGAGCTCGTGCACGAGTATCTTTTCGAAAATGCCGGCAATAACGGGATTTGTCGGGGCGTGTACGCTCGGGACGCAGTGTTTGTAGTAAGCGATACGTCGATTGATTCGTACGACATCGAAACCTATAAACCACTCGATTCTTATCGTTTCGGGAATGCCGTACCGGAAATCATCGACTAGACTCACCCATTGACGCTGTTACGCGAAAGCCCGCGGTTGATTGTTAAATCACCTTTCAATCGATTATCTCTTCACACGATAATTCGGTCCAGAATATACACCCAACCGGGAAGCGTCAGCACGGATATAACCGTCGTCACCAGTACGCACTGGGCGGCTCTTTGCGCGTCCGCTCGTGCCTTCATCGCAATAATGGTGGACGAAGCCGCAGCCGGCAGGGCACAATAGAGAATTGCCACCTTCACGGCAATCGGGTCGATGGTTATAAAACGCGCAACCGCGAGATAGAGTCCTAAGATGAGAGCCGGTGCGATCAATAGTCGCAGTACGGCAATTAAGAAAACGCGCTTCTCCGACCAGAAGCCCACAAGCGGAATCTCTGCCAAGGTCATGCCGCAAAGGGCCATGCCCATCGGAGTGGCGACATTTGCAAGCGAGTCGATGGACCACATAACCGGGTCGGGAACGGAGATCGGCAGAAAATAGAAGAGCAGGCCGACGGGCACCGCCAGAACCGGCGGAGAAAAAAGCACCTTCCAGGTTCCCTTTGTAATCCGGCTGTGTACCGTGTCGACGCTGTTGGCCCGGTGCAGTGAAAAAATCAGCGGTGTCACTGCGTAGAAAAGGACGCGCACCGGCGTCGTGTATGCGGTAATGTAAATGATACCGTCCTGCCCGTACAGGGCTTCCATCACCGGAAACGCCATGTACGTGAAATTCGTAAACATCAGGTTCATGATCAGAATCCGTGCGAGGTCGTCGCTTTTTCGGAGAATAATATTCACGAGGACCCCGAGACCCAGCATGACCGCCATCGTGATCACACTGATTACTATGAGGATGCTCATGTCGGCGATTTTCGATAAATCAAAATCCTTCACGACCGATCGAAAAACGACGCACGGAAATACGATATAGAAAATGAACTCCGCCAAGTGCTCGGCGAAGCTTGCGCCGATCATTTTGGTCTTGCGCGCGAAAAACCCGACAAAAATGAGAAGCGCCATCTGGATCGCAAGATTAACCGCGGTCATAGTATCGGCTCCTTCTCCGGCTTGCCCGCCGCGCGCGGGTATTTCGCGGGCGTCGGACGAATTTTTCGGATGACGACAATTGTGCGGTTCATCCCGGTCCCGGGAAGCGTGAAATGATAGAGGTTTTCAATTGTGCCACCCAGAGTTATGACCGCCTTCTCCGCCTCCTTGGCCTCCTCTTCGATATTTCCTTTCATCGAAAGAAAGATGCCGCCGACCCGGACAAAGGGCAGGCAGTATTCACATAAGACATTCAGAGGGGCCACTGCGCGTGCGGTTGCCACGTCGTACTTTTCGCGATACTGCTTCGAGCGCCCGGCGTCCTCGGCTCTGCCGTGAATCGCCTCGATGCCCTGAAGCGTCAGCTCGGCGCATACCGTCTCGAGAAAACGGATTCGCTTCGCAAGCGAGTCCAAAAGGGTGATGCGAAGGGACGGCATGGCAACCTTAAGAGGTATGCCCGGGAAGCCGGCTCCGGTTCCCACATCAATCAGCGACAGGGTTTCTCCGCCTACCCGGGTTAGCTCGTGTTTCAGAAAGGGCACCAAGGTCAACGAGTCGACGAAATGCCGCAGGGCGATTCCGGAATCGTCGACGATGCCGGTTAAATTAATCTTTTCGTTCCACTCCTTAAGCAGCGCGGCATAGGTCTTGAATGCGGAGATGCTCTCGCCGGAAAGGGGTACATCCATCTCCAGTGCGCCGGACTCCAGGATCGGGTCGAATTCCTCGGAAACGAGTGTGTCCTCTCCGAACGAGGTTGAACCCTTTTCAAGGATCTCCGGTGTCTCCGATTTTGCCGCAGTACGGCGGCTCGCCGGCCGAATGACCTCTTTGGCTTGCTTCTTCTCATTATTCTGAGGGCGGACCCTTTTCCCCTTATCGATCATCGGCCGTTCCCCCGTCTGTTTCTCGCTTCCACATACACCAGCAATACGGCGATGTCCGCAGGGGAGACGCCGGATATCCTCGAGGCCTGCCCGATGGAAACCGGGCGCAGGCGACTGAGCTTCTGGCGCGCCTCAATGCGCAGTCCTTCGATTTCCGCGTAGGAGAGGTTCTGGGGAAGCGCTTTGTTCTCGAGCGCCTTGAATTTCTCGATACGGTCCTTCTCGAGCTTCAGATATCCCTCGTATTTAATCGCGACCTCAACCGAAAAAACAACGGCGTAATCGAGATTCGGACGTGCGCCGTCTACACCGGACAAATCGATATAGTGAATCTGCGGGCGCTTCAGCAGATCGGCGAGCGATATCCCGGTTGACGGCGGTGTGCTGTCTACGCGCAGCATCAGCTCGGTCAGCCGCTCGGAAGGCGCAAGAAAAGTTTCGCTCAGGCGCTTGATTTCTCCTTGAATCGCCTCGCGTTTTTGAATAAATCGACGGTACCGCTCCTCGGAAATCAACCCGATTTCATACCCGTACGGAGTTAATCGCTCGTCCGCGTTATCTTGCCGGAGAAACAGCCGGTACTCCGCCCGGCTCGTCATCATCCGGTACGGTTCGGAGGTTCCCTTGGTTACCAAATCGTCGATCAAAACGCCGATGTATGCCTCGGACCGGTCAAGGATAAACGGCACTTCACCTCGGACGTACCGCACCGCATTGATGCCCGCAATCAGCCCTTGAGCTGCCGCCTCCTCATAGCCCGATGAGCCGTTAATTTGCCCGGCCGTAAACAGACCGGAGACCGCTCTGGATTCCAAAGACGGAAAAAGCGACGTCGGGTCAATGCAGTCGTATTCGATGGCGTATGCGGAGCGTTGAATGTGCGCGTTCTGAAGACCCGGAAGCGACCGGACCATCTCGATCTGCACATCCTCGGGCATGCTTGTACTCATTCCCTGAAGATAGAGCTCGCAGGTATCCTCGCCCATCGGCTCCACGAA